>DVKE01000008.1 GCA_018716225.1 Candidatus Onthousia faecigallinarum
AAAAGCAGATTTTCACTCTAAATTTTTTAAATACACACTTCTTTTAAAACATTTCCTTCCATATCATACAAAGTAATAAAATGATTAAAATAAACACCATAACTAGCTTTACTACCCGCACGTGGTAAAGAAATAGAACCAACACAAACATAGGTCATATTTCCTTCCTGCCTAATATAAGGAACATGAAAATGTCCATAAATCAAAACCCCATGGCGATCAACAAACTTTTGGTTTTTCTCATAATTATAATGGTGACCATGAGTCAAATAAAAATCAACTCCATCAAGAGAAAGAAAAGACAAATCAGAAGAAATTGGAACCTCGGTTTTTTCTATATCGACCTCACTATCACAATTTCCTTGCATACAAATTAAACGATCCCGATACTTCATAAGAAAATCACGAATATAAAAATTATCCACTTCTTGATAAGAAACCGAATTAAACCCCGGATAATACAAATCCCCAAGAACAATTATTTTATCAAATTTTTCTTTTTCGATGATTTTTTCAATCTTTTTTAAATTGATAATAATACCATGAATATCTGATAGAAACAATAACTTCATCAAACAAGCCTCCTTATGATTATAGTATAACAAAAAATTGACAAAATAAGTTATTTTTGTTAAAATACAAGCTACAAAAGAGGAGGAGACTATGGAACCATTAAATAATCAAGAAGCAAGAGAATTTATTTATCAAATGATGTTAGGATATCAAAAAAGAAAAGTTGAAAATAGACTTTACTCTGAACATGACTTTATTCCAGAGCATATTATTACTACTTATTATGAATATGTTACAAAACCAGAATTTCGTATTCTAATCGATGAATACAAAAAACAATTCATTTTTAATGAAGCAAGAGTAGAGAAAAATACCACCAAAGAAGAACAAGAAGGTTTAGGAAAAATTTATGACTATATTCAAAACTTTAATTTTAATAAAGACTATTTTAATGTTTTTACCACTTCACTCATTCTTCATCAAAAACTATACTCTTGTTGTCCTAATCCAGAATTTGGGGGAACTCTTTGAGATACCGATGTCATCTTACAAGATTTACCAGTAGAAATTCCCACAGCCAAGGAAGCAAAACAAAAATTTAATAATTATATTGCTACTTCCAATGAAATATTTAAACCTCTAGAACAAGATGACATTTTTACTTATATTAACCAAAGCGTAAAGCTAACCACTGACCTTATTTACTTACAACCCTTCCTCGATGGTAACAAAAGAACCTTTCGAGCCTTGCAAAATTTATTGTTCAAACGAATTGATCTACCACCCATTTATATTGAAACAAGAGAAAGAGAGGTTTACAAAGACCATCTAGTAGAAGCACTACAAGAAAAAGACTATTCAAACATTACTCGCTTTTACTACTATAAAATTTGTGATGCTATCATGAATCTAGATATCTGCCACTCCGAGATATCAGAAACACCCAAACAAAAAATACTATTAAAAAAGTAATTCGTTAAGAATTATTTTTTTTAACTACATTTTTTTCTTCTTTGCTACTCGCACGCATAATACTATTCTCCCCAAACTTTTCTTTTAAAGAATCCATTACTTTTTCAACTGGGTCATCAACCCTTTTTTCCCCAGTATCAAACAAAGACAATTGCTCTTCGGCATGATCCGAAAAATCACTTAAACGAACACCAATGTTTCGAATCGGATCTTCTCGATAACTACAATCGAATAACAAAAGAACCTGCTTGTAAATCTCTTTGGTAGAATTTGTAGGATTTAACAAAGTTAATTGATGAGAATAATTTTGAAATAAGTTATTGCGATAAGTAATTGCAATCGTTTTGGTATAAAGTTTCTGTTTCCGTAATTGAAAAGAAACTTCTTCGACTTCTTGAAATAAGACTCTCTCTAATTCTTCCCTTTTCGTAAAGTCATAAGGAAGTGTTCTTGATACACTAATACATTTATTTTTAGAACTGCGTGGCATTACAGGAGTAGTATCAATCCCCCGAGATGCTTCTTGAAAATAAAGCCCTTGACTCTTAAAATGACGAGTCAAAAGATTAGAACTAGCTTGCGCCAAATCTCCGATCGTATGAATGCCAAAACTATGTAACTTCGAAGCAGACTTTTTCCCCAACATAAAAAGATCATCCACTGGAAGAGGCCACATTTTTTCTTTAATCTCACTCATAAAAAGAGTATGAACTTTATCTGGTTTTTCAAAATCACTCGCCATTTTAGCACATAACTTGTTTTCACCAATCCCAATATTAACCGTAAAGCCAAACTTGTTTTTGATTTCATCTTTTATTTTATGAGCTAACGACACATAATCGTTACCATAAATCCTCTCCATACCACTCATATCTAAAAAACATTCATCAATAGAAAATTGCTCTAAAACAGGAGTATACTGCGATAAATATTTCATTAACTTTTTAGATTCTTCTTTATACCAAGCATAGTTTGCTGGAAAAGTTTTCACCATGGGACACTTCTTCCTAGCGGAATAAAGTGTTTCTGCTGTGACAATTCCATATTTTTTAGCTACTGGACTTTTCGCTAATACAACACCTTTCCTTGCCTCTTCATCTCCCCCAATAATGGAAGGAATCGTACGAATATCTTTCGGATAACCATGATTCAATAAATAAACTGCTGTCCAAGATAAAAAGGCATTATTGACATCGACATGAAAAATAATTCGTTTCATCCAAACTCCTCCCTTCCTTATTAATTTATCATACAAATGTATGGCTTTCAAGCTTTAAAGAACAAAAAAAGCTCCCAAAAAGAGCCTTTGTCTTTTTAATAATTGCCCGTAGCTTCTAAAACTTGACTTAAATCATAATAAGTACCATTCGCCTTTTGAGCAAGAACCGTTGCATATCCAGAACTGGCTTGCCTTGCTTGCACATTATAAAATTTCACAACTCCACTAACGGAAGGTAATGCACCATAAGAAGAAATCGCTTCATTGTTAATAGATAACGCTCTACGAATAGGTACATACTCTACCGTACCATCTTCCATTAAGAAAAATAAAGTATCATTAGAAGCATCTTGACCATAACCGCCTAAATAAATATCTTCAATATCCTTCGTAAAATTATTGATAGTAACGCTGTTATAAGAATAACTATCCGTAGTAGTAACCCATCCAAGAGAATAACGAGTATTGACTAAAAAAGGATTATAAGCAAAAACAACCTCTCTTTTGCTAGTATCTAGCGTGACATTGATTCCATCTATAGAAACAAAAAGTTGATAAAAAATTCCCATAGTATTTGTTGCTTGATCACTATCAAAAGTAGCATGATAATTTTCCTCATCTGTTTCTTCTTCTATCGCGGATTGATCTTTCTCTTCTTTTTCAGCTTCTTCTTGACTACCATTTTCTTGTGATACATTGTCTTCTTTTGATAATAGCACTTTATCAAATACAAGATAAGAAACAGTTCCTAATAAAGCTACAGCTAAAAGAATAATAATTACTATCATTGCCTTGGATTTTTTAGGCTTCAACTCATTCATAAACTCCTCCTATTTTTCTCTATTTTCATTATAGATCGCTAGCTATATAACGTCAACCAAAATTAAAACGTCAAGATAAGTGATAAATTGGAAATTATTTCCTATTCTCTTTCCCTTCAAAAAAAGGAAAAATGATATTCCTAATCACTTTTCCCAAAAATTACTTTTATATTAATAAAGTTGCTCATTCAAACAAAAAACTGCATAAACTGGTAAGTAATGAACTTCTTTTTTCTCACTAAAATTATTTTCCGTAATACGATAAGCATCTAAAACCATATAACGTTTCATAAATACCGAAAGACTTTTTACTTTTGATCCTTTTTTCGTCGCAATTTCAATCGGAATAATTTTTCCCATTCGATTTTGAATAACAAAATTTACTTCGGCTTTTCCTTCAGACTGATAATAATAAAGAGAATATCCTGCTTCTAAAAGGGTATGCGCAATATGATTTTCATACAAAGTATATTTTAATTCATCATCTTTTAATAACTGTTTCTTCGTAATATGAAGTCTTCCCGATAATAAACCATCATCGGGATAATATAATTTAAAGCTATCAAGCTCCCGACAACTCGATAAAGGGGATTTTACTGTTGTAATTTTATAACTACGATTAACTAATAAATTACTAACCAAATACTGAATCACACTCTCATATTCTTTGGCTCTTTTTCCATAACCCAAAACACCATATTGAAATTTTTTATTTTCTTTTTGTAATTGTTTTGGAATACTATTTAAAACCTCTAGTCCTCTTGGAATATCGATCAAAGGATTACATTCATTTAAAAAGGACTTTAAAATATCAAAAACTTTTTCTTTCGCTGATTCCATTTCAAAAGGCTCTTGATACTGCAAAGAAGCTAACACGACTTCGGGAAAACCTCCTGTCAATAGATAATCATAAAACAAATCAAGGGCTTTCGCATGATAAGCACAACGTTTTCCTTCTTGATAAGCATAGCGAATATTATCGGCAATCTCTTTTTCCCCTCTGGCCCACAAATATTCCTCAAAATCCATTTCCGTCATAATCTTATACTGCAACTCTTCAACTTTAAAACGAGTTAAGTTTTCTCTTCTTGAAGTAATAGCAATCACATGATAATCATTCCGATCAAAACCAAAAAGTTTAATACCTTTCATCAATTCTTCATCATCCACATTATCAAAGACAAGCAAGGTCTCATTTTTTAAAACCGGAACATCAATCATAGCAGAAAAAGCCACCGCCAACTTATCAATTGATCTTTCTTTTTTAAACAAATCTAGTAAAGCTTGATTACAAGAAGTATTAAAATAAGCAACATATTGATAATGCTTTCGACCAAACTCTAAAACAGTATAAGTTTTCCCAATCTGTTTTAAGCCAAACAACAAAAGGGGCTTACGAATAACATCAGTTTTCCATTTTAAGAAGAATTTTTCTATTTTTCGTTCCATAAATTGTACTCACCTCACATACTTTATAAGATAAGTATAATTTGTTTTTGATTTAAAGTCAAGAAGGCACAAAAAAAGACTCTACTGCTAGTCTATCCTTGTCTGACGGCATCCTTATGAAATTCAAGACGAAGTTTATCCGCCACGGTTACAATAAATTCCGAATTGGTTGGTTTCGCTTTATCAATATCCACACTATGCCCAAAAATTTCTTCCATCAATTGCCAATTACCACGATTCCAGCTTACTTCAATCGCATGACGAATCGCTCGTTCCACCCGCGATACCGTAGTATCAAACTTATCAGCAATATCCGGATATAACTCTTTTGTAATTCCTCCTACGACATCCGGTCTCTCAAATAAAACCGTAATCCCTTCACGGATATATTGATAACCTTTAATATGAGATGGTACTCCTAACTCATGAAGAATTTTGGTAATGGAAACTTGTAAATTATTATAACGCATATCAATCGTTTTCTTACTATATTCATCATCATTATTACATTCTAAAATACGTCGTTCTAGCTCAGATAACTCAAAAGGCTTCAAAATAAAGTAACTAATACCAAGCTCACTGGCCTCTCGAATCACATCCTGCGTATTAAAAGAAGTTAATACAATGACCTTCTTCATCAGTTGCTTTTCTTTCATCTCTCTTAGTACTTGCATTCCATCTTTATGAGGCATAATCAAATCCAACAAAATCACATCATACTGATCTTGTTTGTTCTCAATTAAGTCCAGTCCTTCCACCCCATCATGAGCTTCTAAAGAAATATTCACATCATCATGATCCATAAAATATTCCTTTACCATATTGACTAATTCTACATTATCATCAATCATTAATACGTTGGTCTTTTTCATTTTCTCTCCTTCCATTTACTACCACGCATTAAACTATCCATGCAAGATCATTATATAACAGCAGAAGAAAAAATGATAGAGCAAAAAAAAGAAGATTTTGTCGAATCCTCTAAAACCGAATCAATCTATTATTTTTTAATTAAAACTTTTCCATTTTTATCTCTTTCTAATTTTGGTATGGTTGCCAAGACCACATATCCATTAAAATCTTCTGGCGATTCTAAAGAGTATCCATCTTTCTCTACAAATTCTTTCAAATAAGAAGGGCGAAAGAAATAAGGCTTCCCTTCTTCCTGACTAACAGAACAGATGGGATCTTACGCATCTCTTAAATAAACAGCAATATTATTATGATTAATAATCTTTAAAGAAATAGGTTGCATTACCCGAAAAAGCTCATCGACCAACTCAAAAGACCACGTATTAACACGAAAATCTACGGCAATATCGCTAAACAAATAATTTTTGGTCTGATTTTCAATCTCCGGAGTAATAACATTGTGATAAAAACCTCCTGCACTTACTCTTAAAAACTCTTCTGCTTTTTCAACTTCTAAAGAAACTTCCTTAATTGCTTTTAATCTCATCTTTATCGCTTCTTCTTTATTTGGCATAACCAAAACCTCCCATCTAACAAAATTATAAACGATCGCACAAAGTTTGTAAAGCTTTCAAATCAAGAGAAATACCTCCTAACAGAAAACCACCAAGCCCCTTAATCTGTTTTAATACTTCAATATTCTTTTCATTCACACTTCCACCATACAAAACAGGATAAGAATAATATTCTTTGATCATAGAAAGGACTTCTTCTATCTCTTTATTTTCTGGAACATATCCTGTCCCAATCGCATAAATCGGTTCATAAGCAATGAAAAGAGAATGAGGAGCAAGACCTTCTAATAAGAACTGCAATTGTCCTTCAATTACTTCTAAGGTTTTCCCTCTTTCATGCTCATCCTTGGTATCCCCCACACAAAGAATTGGAGTAAGTCCTACATTTATCGCTTGCTCTAATTTCTTTTTCGCCACTTCAAGACTCTCTTTAAAACATTTTTCTCTTTCACTATGATGAATGATACTATATTTTACTCCCAAAGAAGCAAAAGCTTCAGCAGAGATCGCCCCCGTATAAGCCCCAAAAGAATAGGGACTAACATCTTGACAACCTAACAAAAAATCAGAAAAATAAGGAAGATAGCAGCTACTAGGACAAATAATCATAGTATGCCCCTTGCTATCAAACTTCTTATATTTTTCCACATAATTTAAAATTTGCTCTTTCGTAAAATTACTTTTATGATTTAAAGCTAGTATCATTTTTCTTTTCCTTCCTTCCAAAAAACTTTTTAAAAGTACTCGTAACAAAAGTAGATAAATCTTTCTTACTCTGATGCTTCTCAATTGCTTTTTGATAAACTTCTTCTACACTGGTAGCAAACTGTTCCAAAGAATACTTCTTAATGGATTCTCTGGCTTTACTTTTTAAAGTTTTTACTTTTGAGGGAGAAAATGCCAAATCTTTCAAAAGAGAAGCACATTCTTCTTCGGTTTCAAAAAAATACCCATTGACACCGTCTTCTACCATTGTTTCAAAAGCCTCATCTTTAATACAAGTAACCGGCAAGTCAGCCGCAAGAGCTTCGATCACGGTTAACCCTTGCGTTTCGGTAATCGAAGCGGTAATAAAGCAATCAGCTGTATGATAATAAAGAGGCATATCATGCCAATCAACTCTTCCAGCAAATACTACCACATCTTCGACATCAAGGACTTTACTATCCGCTTCATATTTTTCGCGATCGGGTCCATCTCCTACAATAAAAAGCTTAATATTAGAATAATACTTCTTAATTTTCTGCATCACTCTTAACAAAAAGTCAATATTTTTCTCCTGAGCTAACCTTCCAACAAATAAAACCACAAAATCTTTTTTTCGAAACCCATAACTCTTTCTTATCTTTCCCACTTTCTTTAAATCTACATTCTCTTTATAAAACCGTTTTGCATCGATTCCTGTAGGTACAATATAAATATCTTTATCATAATGATATTCTTCCCGAAACATTCGATAAGTCTTAATCGTTGGAACAATAAAAGCATCTGCTGTATTATCACAATAAAATTTTGATAAATATTCTACTACTTTTTTGCATCCCAAATCAAAAAGTTTATGATTACGTGAAAGGTAATAGGTATAATCTTTATACATAGTATGATAAGTATGAACCAAAGGAATCGAAAACTGTTTTGATATTAACCGCGCAAAAAGGCCAATGGTACTTTCTGTATGAGAATGAATAACATCAAGATTCCAATCTCGAATTTGATTAATTACTTTAAGAGGATAAATACTCGTAATTCGATAATCATAAATACCAATTGGAATACCTGGTACTTTTAAAATCCGCTTCTCCTCATCATATTGATAAGTTGTGGAATTTTGACCAACCGTAACGACATAAACAGTATGGCCCTTTTCCTCTAAAGCCATTTTTAACGTTTCTACACTGGTTGAAACTCCATTAATAAAAGGGGGATAACTATCCGTAAACATTCCTATTCTCATTCTTTTCCTCCTTTATGATGAAAATTAAACATGATTCCACCCAATATCATTCCAAAATAATAAGTAATAAAACGCCATACAATCATAATAGCATTTAATTCACTCGTAGGTAAGAAATTAGAAAACATTTGCAAGAATCCATATTCAATTCCTCCCGTGGCGCCTGGAATCGGTACAAAAGCACCAATAATTAATACATAAGCAGAAGCGACTAGGGAATCAATTAAAGTAAGAGAGGAAAAATCATGTAAACTATAAGTAACAACCAAAGGAATGGCATAATAACAAGCAAGTGCTAACAAATTAAGAAAAATACCTGCCACAAAGAATTTCTTTCGCTTTGTAATTTCTTTGGTATATTGATGAAAATCGTTAAGTCTTTCTTCCCATTTAGCAACCGTTTCTTCTTTGTTTTTTACAAATTTTAACTTACTACTAATATGAATGAGAATCTTCATCACCAAATGCGTAAATTTTTTACTCGTTGCCACAAATAAAAGAAAAACTGCTACTAAAGTATTAATGGCAAATCCCAAAACAATAAGATTTTTCAAAAGAGCATTGTTGTGCAAAATTCCTGTCGCTGCATTATAGCAAACAGCAAAAATCCCAAAAACAACTAAAGCCAACTGATATACAATAAAGTTTTGCATAATAATATTCGTTGCTTTTGTCGTGCGAAAGCCATGTTGCCTTAACATATAAATTTCCATAGGTTGTCCGCCCGAAGAAAAAGGAGTAATTCCATTAAAGAATTGGGTGATCACTGCATGCTGAACCGCATCATGTAATTTGAATTTTTCTTTATTGTGAACTCTTAAATAATTCACAAGCGCTTGTAAAAAGATATAAAGAAAATATAACCCAAAAGCAAGTAAAATAAAGCGAAAATCCATCCTCGAAAAGACGGATAAAGTAGAAGTAAAATTGTCTTTTAAAACGAGAATTAAAACAAGAATAGTGATAGCAAGAAGAAGAAAGCTATTTCGTTTTAAATGTTTCATAAAAAAGAATGTTCCTTTACTTTTTCTTCTTCTTTGCTAAATAAATAAATGCTTTCTTCTTGGTCCGTTCCTAATGATTCAAAACCATATTTTTCTAATAAGCTCATTGTTTTTTTATTACAATGTTTCATTTTTAAAAACACTTCTTTCATTTCCAAATCCATAGTAGCATAAGAAACAGCATAAGGAAGAATCTCCCGTGTCCCCTTTTCTTCTAATAATTCTGGAAAAGTTAAGAAACACCGGCTCATATCTTTTTCAATTCGTAGCCTACAATAATCTTTCATCTGTTCCTTATCATAAAAAGCCAAATAACGATTTTCAACAGGAGATATCATTAAATTTTTATAATATGCTTCCTCTTCTTGATTTTTTTGAATTGCTAAAAACTCTTTCGCTACATTATCAATCCCCTGATGAAGACAAAAATCATTCATTTGCTCTACTTGTTTTTGATTATATGGATTTATTACTTCTACTTTTTTTGTTTGCATACTACCCCTCTTTTATATGAATTAAACCTGGCATTTCCTTTCCTTCTAAAAACTCAAGGGTGGCTCCTCCACCGGTAGAAACATGATAAAGTTGGTCAGCTACGCCAACTTGATTGGCTGCCGCTACAATATCACCGCCCCCTAATACGGTTTTAATAGAATTTTTGTGTTCTGTTAAATAGGTAAGAATTTCCTCCGTTCCTTTTTTATAATGAGAAAACTCATATACCCCCAATGGTCCATTCCATAAAACCATTTTAGCATCTTTCAAATAATTTTGAAATAAAGAAACCGTTTTTTCTCCAATATCAAGTCCCATATCTTCAAAATCAAGCTCCGTTATTTCTTTTAAAGTGCCCTCTTGATCTGCATATTCGGTATTACACCAAACATCAACAGGTAAGACAATCTTTTCTTCATTTTCTTTTAATAACTCTTGACAAAAAGAAATAGAATCTTGATCGACCAAGGAATTCCCTACTTCATAGCCCTCCGCTTTTAAGAAAGTAAAGGCCATTCCTCCTCCGATCAACATTTTATCACACTTGGAAATCAAATTTTTAATGAGCCCTATTTTATCCGCAACTTTCGCTCCTCCCAAAATAATAATAAAAGGCCGTTCTGGATCAAACAAATGAGATAGAGCTGTCACTTCTTTTTCTACCAAAAAGCCAATTCCACTCTCTAAATATTTACTAATGCCTGCATTGGAAGCATGTGCCCTATGAAGAGTACCAAAGGCATCGTTAATAAAGATATCTCCTAAACTAGCCCAATAACGAGATAACTCCTCATCACAACCACTTTCTTTTTTACCATCCAAATCCTCATAACGAGTATTTTGAAGTAGTACAACTTCCGAAGGCTTCATCGAAGCAATCGCTTTTTCCACTTCTTCCCCTCTTGTTTCAGGCACAAAAGTAATAGGGCATGGAAGTAACTCTCGCAAACGATCTGCTACTACCTCAAGATTATTTTTTTCTTTATCCTCTTCTGTTTTTACTCGCCCCAAGTGCGAAAGCAAAATAACCTTCGCTTTCTTTTCTAAAGCATATTGAATTGTTTCTAGACTTCTCTTAATTCTAGTATCATCTGCAATCTTCCCATCCTTAAGCGGAACATTAAAATCACAGCGAATTATTACTTTTTTATTTTCTAAATCAAAATCACGTATTGTCTTTTTCATAATGAACTAATCCTTTCCTCTTAAAGTATAGCATTTTTATTTTGAAAAAAAAAGAGAATTCATGAAGTCTAACAAAAGTGTAAGTTTAAACAATTTCTCTTTTCTTTTTTCTTATTTTTAAACAAACAACAAGAATAACTATGAAAGCGGCAATGCCAATTCCAACAAGTAAGATGAGCGGTAAAAAACTTTTTTGAATTTGAAAAGAATAAGTCGTAGTACTTCCATCTTCCGCTTCTACTTCAACGTTTACCACGCTACCATTTTTTAAATCTTCATTGTCTACAATCTTATAAGTTGCTTTTTCATCATTTAAATCAAGATCAAAATCGAGTTTAGAGACATAAAAAGGAACCGAAATTTCATAATTTGTTTCATCAGAATCAAAATCAAGATCATAACCTTGAATCGTTAAACGTCGAATCGAAGAATCACTCGATAAGACTTGTTCTTGTCGTCGTACCGTCAAAACATATTTGGACACCGAACCTTTTTCAGAAGTAACGCGAATCACAAAAGTATTATTTCCAACTGCCAAGGAAGTATTTCCATCAACTTCAACGGTAGAAGTTGGTAAAGCACTAGCAACCACATCAGCAGATGTGACCTCATAAGGAACTTGATAGGTATAACTATAAAGTGTACTTTGTAAAGAAACAGCTTGATTATTAATTGTTAAGCTTTTTAATTGACTATCATCATTTCGATGATCTTCTCGCGTCACAATAAGACGATAGGTACGTGTCGATTGATCCATAGCCGTCACTACAATTTCTATTTCATTCGCTCCGTAATCAAGTGCCACCTCATAATGATTCAAATCAATATTACAAGTAGCATTAGAATCTTTCAAACTTCCTGTAAGCACAATAGACTCTGCTTGAGTTGTAACTTGATATTCTAATACATTCGGATCAAAAGAAAGAGGAATCGCCCCATCATTAATCGTCAAGGAAGAAAGTTTACTCTCATGCATCTGATCATGAACAATCGTCTCTGTAAGCGAACGCTTACTATTATCAACATCAGAAGTAAACTGATATTGAAAAGAAATTGTATTGTCATAGGATTGAAAGAGTGTTTTAAAATAAGCGGTAAAAAGAATAGCTGGATAAGTATAATCCTCACTTACTTGCAAAGAAAGAGAATTTCCTTTATTTTCTGCTAAAGAAATAGAACTTCCCTGCTCAATATGATCAAGTACAAAACTAGACGAATTATAAATAAAATTCCCCTCTACTTTTTCAATATTAGCTTTACTACCTGTTCCACTTACAATAAATCGACAAGCAATCAAATCCCCCTCTGCTGCCACTTTATCACAAGAGAAATTCGTCCCAAAAGTACTAGCGGAAACAGAAGGAATACCAATAAAAAAAGAAAGAGCGAAAAAGAATAAAACCAAAAACTTTTTCATACCATTACCTCTTTCTTCTATAGATTTACAAAATATTTTGCAGCCCGAACCATCTGATAAGAATAACTCATTTCATTATCATACCATGCTACCACTTTAACAAGTTGTTCCCCATCCACTTCACTAATAGAAGTTAAAAGGCTATCAACCAAAGAGCCATAACTCATACCAATCGTATCACTAGAAACAATCGGATCCGTCGTATAACCTAATGTTTCATTGGCATGTTCTTTTAAAGCTTGATTGACTTCTTCCACACTAACATTACGGTTTAACTTCAAAACAAGATCAACCACCGAACCAGTTGTCACCGGAACACGCATTGCTCCTCCTTCTAGTTTACCTTCTAAAGATGGGATAACTTTACCAATCGCACTAGCAGCACCAGTACTAGTTGGTACAATATTAGCAGCACTTGCCCGTCCACGACGAGACTTAATTCCCTTTTTATGAGGAACATCAAGAGTCGCTTGATCATTTGTATAAGCATGTACCGTCGTCATATAACCTTGACGAATACCAAAAACATCATCTAATACTTTTACAACTGGAGCCAAACAATTTGTTGTACAACTAGCAGCGGAAATAATTTGTTCTTCCCCTGTCAAAATGTCATGATTTACATTGTAAACAACCGTCTTCATATCACCCTTACCAGGAGCCGAAATAATTACTTTTTTAGCGCCAGCTGTAATATGAGCCATTGCCTTGTCTGAAGATGTAAAATGTCCTGTACATTCAAAGACAAGATCAATACCAAGTTCACCCCAAGGAAGATTACTGGGATCTGTTGCCGCATAAACCTTAATTCTTTTATCTCCTACGATTAAGGTATCTCCCTCAAAGGAAATTTCGTTTTGACGATATCCTCGATGCGAAGTATCATATTTTAATAAATAAGCTAACTGTTCTGCATCCGTTAAATCATTAATCGCTACCACTTCTAATTCCGGATCTTGATCCATAATCCGAAAAACAAGTCGTCCAATTCTACCAAACCCATTAATTGCTATCTTTTTCATTCCATCTCTTCCTTTCTTTATGGTGTAACAAATATATTTTCTTCTACTTCCACTTCAGGATCAAGTGGTTTTTTATTCTCTTTTTCTTCAACGCTATGGGCAACAATCATTGCAACCACTAATATTAAAAGCAAAAGAGCAATAAATAAAAGCATCATTGCCATACCAAATCCTTTTTGATTTAATTTTTTCATGTCCCACCTCTTCTTATAATATCTCAATTGCCGCAAAATTATTAATGATCTCTTGATAAATTTGATACCAAGAATAAACCCGAAAAACATTTTTAGAAGTAAAACCTTGATTATATGGAGCATCAAAAACAAAGACAGGAATAATTTTAGAAATTTTTTCCACATTACTAGCTTTATCTTCGATCATTAAATCAAAATTGCCCATTAAACATTTTTCTCTTTTATTGGAAGATCCAAAAATAATTTCATCATATTCAATATTATGCTTATCCAACCAGTGTTTCACATAAAAATCACTAGTACCTTCATATTGATGTTCCAAATATTGATTATCCCTAGCCGTAAGAATAATAATTTGATGGCCATCTTGTCGCAACCGATGAATCACTTCACTAGCAAAAGGCCGAGGTGGAATGGCTAACAACAAATCAAAGATATATTGTCTCCAAAATTCTCGATTTTCTTCTGCTGTTAAGAAAAATTCATCTTCCATATAATATTTGGTTGGATCAAACCCACGATTGATTCCATTTTCCAAACAAAATTTTGAGCCATATGCAAAATGCCATTCTGCTACATCATTTAATACACCATCAATATCTACACCAATTCGCATCTTGCACCATCCCTTTTATTCTCAAGATCATTATAACAAAGGAAAAGAAAAAAGGAAAGTGGGTTTACAACAATTATCGTAAAGAAAAAAGAGTAGGAAATCCCTACTCCATAAAAGCTTCTTCCAATTTTTCAAGTGGTTCCTCATCTGAAAATTCACTTTCAAGTTCATAAGATACATCACGATATTGTTTCAATCCAGTACCTGCTGGAATAAGCTTACCAAGAATAACATTCTCTTTTAATCCTTCTAAGTGATCTACTTTTCCCCGAATTGCAGCATCCGTTAAGATACGAGTTGTTTCCTGGAAAGAAGCAGCTGATAAGAAGGAATCTGTTTCAAGAGATGCTTTTGTGATTCCTAGTAGAACTGGTCTACCAGTAGATGGTTTCTTACCTTGAATAATAACTTCTTTATTTCCTTCGGTAAACTCTCTAAAGTTAACCAAAGAACCAGGTAAGAACTTCGTATCACCACTATCAATAATGCGAATCTTACTAATCATTCTTCGAGCGATAACCTCGATATGTTTATCTGAAATATCAACACCCTGCGAACGATAAGTATTTTGAACCTCTTTTAAGATATACTCTTGGGTTGTAATCGGATCTGTAACCGCTAGCAATTCTTTTGGACTAATTGCACCTTCCGTTAGCCGATCACCACAGTGAACTTCATCACCTTTTTCCACACATAATTTCGCTCCATAGTTGGAAACATGTTCTTTCGTTTCTACTTTATTTGTAATACTAATCTTGAATTTACCATGATCTTCGGTAATCTTAGATACTTTACCATCAATTTCAGCGATCGTAGCTTTTCCTTTCGGATTCCGCGCTTCAAATAACTCTTGAACACGTGGAAGACCTTGCGTAATATCTTCCCCACCAGCGACACCACCTGTATGGAAGGTACGCATCGTAAGTTGGGTTCCAGGCTCTCCAATAGATTGAGCAGCCATAACACCAACCGCTTCCCCAATCTCTACTAAATTACCGGTAGCAAGGTTTCTACCATAACATTTTTGGCAAACACCTTTTTCCGTATTACAAGTTAGAATCGAACGAATCTCAACTTCTTCAATACCAGCGGCAATAATCTTATCCGCTTTGCTTTCATTAATGAATTCATTGCGATCCACAATAACCTTTTTCGTATTCGGATCAATCACTTTCTTATTGGCAAAACGTCCAACAATTCGATCCCGTAAACTTTCAATCTCAGATCCTGTTTTCTCATTAATAAAGGCACGTACGACAAGACCTTGCTCTGTTCCACAATCCGCTTCTCTTACAATAATATCTTGAGAAACATCAACCAAACGACGGGTTAAATATCCAGAATCCGCTGTCTTCAAAGCCGTATCTGCACTACCCTTACGAGCAGAGTGTGTTGATAAGAAGAATTCCGATACTGAAAGCCCTTCTTTGAAGTTTGATAAAACCGGAATCTCAATTGGATCTCCATTTGGCTTCTGCATCAAACCACGCATACCAGCCACTTGGGTAAACTGTGAAATACTACCACGCGCTTTAGAATGCATCATGATGAAGATTGGATTATCAACTTGTTCTTCTGATATTTCTTCAAGCTCTTCTTGCACTTTATCCTTAACGCCATACCAAGTTTCGATAACTTTTTCATGACGTTCTTCTTCGGTAATTAAACCACGTTTGTATTGCTTATTAATCTTATCTACCATCGCTTGTCCTTCTGCTACAAATTCCGACTTTTTCGCACTCGTAGTAACATCACTCATAGCAATCGTAATACCCGCAATGGTTGAATAATAAAATCCTAAATCCTTCATCTTATCAAGCATGGCCGAAGTTTCTGTTGTCTTATAACGATTAAATACTTGTGCAATAATCTTCTCCAAAGTACCCTTTGCAAAAGGCTTTACAAGCTTCATCTCCTTAATAGCAGCTTTAATATCCGTACCTTTCTTAAGGAAATATTTATTTGGAGTAATATTTTGAATATTATCATCAGTAGGTTCATTAATATAAGGGAAAGAATCTGGTAAAATCTCATTAAATTTAATCTTTCCAACCGTTGTAATCAAATATTTTCCTTTTTGGGTTTCTGTAAATAATTTATGCTTGAAAGAATCAACAGGAACAGCAATTCTCGTATGAAGTGTAATCTCCCGACGTTCATAAGCCATTAAAGCCTCATTACAATCTTTAAAGACACGTCCTTCTCCAACTTCTCCTGCTTTTTCCATGGTAATGTAATAGTTACCTAATACCATATCTTGGGCAGGAGTAACAATTGGTTTTCCATCCGAAGGCTTCAAGATATTACCAGAACCTAACATTAAAAGTCTAGCTTCTGCTTGTGCTTCTTCCGATAACGGAACATGCACCGCCATTTGATCTCCATCAAAATCGGCATTAAAAGCAGGACATACTAATGGATGCAAGCGAATCGCTTTTCCACCAACTAGAATTGGTTCAAAAGCTTGAATACCAAGTCTATGTAGGGTAGGAGCACGGTTCAAAAGAACTGGATGCTCTTTAATAACATCTTCCACAACATCCCAAACAACAGGATCACGATTTTCAATCAATCTTTTCGCTGCTTTAATGTTATGAGCAATATCCCGTTCTACCAAACCATGAATCACATGCGGTTTAAATAACTCCAAAGCCATTTCTTTCGGAATACCACATTGATACATCTTTAAAGATGGACCAACTACGATAACGGAACGACCAGAATAGTCAACCCGTTTTCCTAATAAGTTTTGACGGAAACGACCTTGTTTTCCTTTTAACATGCTAGAAAGTGACTTCAAAGGACGATTTCCAGCCCCTGTAACACTTCTTCCCCGACGCCCATTATCAAACAAAGCATCAACCGCTTCTTGAAGCATTCTTTTCTCATTTTGAATAATGATACCCGGAGCTCCTAAATCAATTAATTTCTTTAAACGATTATTACGATTAATAACCCGACGATACAAATCATTCAAATCACTTGTTGCAAAACGGCCACCATCTAGTTGAATCATAGGTCGTAAATCAGGTGGAATGACAGGAATACAGTCCAAAATCATCCATTCTGGCTTTTGATCGGATTCATAAAAAGCATCTAAGACATCAAGACGTTTTAATAATCTTGTTCTCTTTTGTCCTTGCGCATTTTCAAGCTCTTTATTAATCTCATCAATATCATGCTTTAAATCCACTTGTTTCAAAAGTTCCTTAATCGCTTCTGCACCCATACCAACTTTAAAACCATTACCATATTTCTCATAATAAGCACGATATTCTTTTTCTGATAAGGTTTGCTTATTCTCAAGAGGAGTATTGCCTTTATCAATGACAATATAACTTACAAAATATAATACTTCTTCCAAATCTCTTGGTGAAATATCAAGCACAAGTGCCATGCGAGATGGAACTCCTTTAAAAAACCAAATATGAGAAACAGGACTAGCAAGTTCAATATGTCCCATTCTCTCCCGACGTACTTTTGACTTTGTAACTTCTACCCCACAACGATCACAAACAATATTTTTATAACGAACACGCTTATACTTTCCACAAGCACACTCAAAATCTTTTGTCGGTCCAAAAATCTTTTCACAGAACAAACCATCACGTTCTGGGCGAAGAGTACGATAATTAATCGTTTCTGGTTTTTTTACCTCTCCATGAGACCACTCTCTAATTTTTTCTGGAGATGCAATACCAATTCTTATGGCATCAAACTTATTTACTTCCATCATTATTCCTCATCTCCTTCAAACAAATCTGCTTCATTTGGTTCTAATTCATCCATATCATCTTTTTCTTCCGCTTGTTCTTCGGCAGCCTCTTCTTCTTCCTGACGATAGCGAGTAGCAACATCCGATGAAAATTCACTTTCCACAATCTTTTCTTTTACAACTGGACTAAGGTCAGCATTCTCATCAAGAGTAGTATCATCATCTTCCGCTTCTTCAATTTCTTTTAATTGTAAAGACTTTCCTTCATCATTGATAATCGATACATCAAGTCCTAAGGCTTGGAATTCCTTCATCAATACTCTAAAGGATTCTGGAACACCAGCTTGATTAATCTCTTGTCCTTTAACAATCGCTTCATATACTTTGACACGACCAACAACGTCATCAGACTTCACAGTCATCATTTCTTGAAGCGTATAAGCAGCACCATAAGCATAAAGAGCCCAAACTTCCATTTCACCAAACCGTTGACCACCAAATTGAGCTTTACCACCAAGAGGTTGTTGGGTTACTAAAGAATATGGTCCAGTGGAACGAGCATGTAGCTTGTCATCAACCATATGATGAAGTTTAATCATATACATGACACCAACTGAAATTCGGTTATCAAATGGTTCACCTGTACGACCATCATAAAGAATCGTTTTACCATCTTTATCCATTCCAGCTTCGGCCATCATCTCCTCAATATCCGAAATATGCGCTCCATCAAAAACCGGCGTAGCAACTTGAACACCAAGCTTCTTTGCAGCCATACCCATATGTAACTCTAGAATTTGTCCCAAATTCATACGCGATGGAACACCTTGGGGATTAAGCATAATATCAACTGGCCGTCCATCTGGTAAATATGGCATATCTTCTTGTGGAAGAATCAAAGAAATAACACCTTTGTTTCCATGCCGTCCAGACATCTTATCTCCAACTTGAATCTTTCTCTTTTGAATGATATAAACACGAATTACTTTTGAAACACCAGCTGGTAATTCATCATTATCTTTTCTAGAATAGATCTTAATATCGTGAACAATACCATCTCCACCATGAGGAACCCGTAGGGAAGTATCACGAACTTCACGCGTCTTTTCTCCAAAGATAGCATGCAATAATTTTTCTTCTGAAGTAAGTTCTGCCATTCCTTTTGGCGTTACTTTACCAACAAGAATGTCACCCTCTTTTACTTCCGTACCAATAGCAATAATACCATTTTCATCCAAGTTTTTACGAGCTTCTTCACTGACATTTGGAATATCTCTTGTTATTTCTTCTGGACCTAACTTGGTCTCTCGACATTGAATCTCATAATCCTCCAAATGTAAAGAAGTATATTTATCATCTTTCACTAAATTTTCATTTAAGATAACAGCGTCCTCATAGTTATATCCATTAAAGGTCATGAAAGCTACAACTACATTTTTACCTAAAGCAAGTTCTCCCTTATCAACACTATTACCATCCGCTAATATCGTCTCTCCAGCTTTTACTTGATCCCCAACTTTAACAATTGGTCTTTGATGATTACAAATACCAGAGTTTGCAAGTTCAAAGTTAGCTAAATAATAAGTATCTTCACCTTCTTTGTTTTTAACAACAATCTTCTTAGCATCCACATATGACACAATACCATCTGCTTTGGCAACAATACAAACGCCAGAATCTTTCGCAGCGATATATTCCACACCCGTTCCAATCAATGGAGCTTCTGTCTTTAATAATGGCATCGCTTGCCGTTGCATGTTAGCTCCCATCAAAGCACGAGTCGCATCATCATGTTCCAAGAATGGAATACAACTTGTTGTAATAGATACAACTTGTTGTGGTGAAACATCAATGTAATCAACCTGTTCTGGTTTTGCTAAAATATTTTCTCCCCGGAATCTTGCCGCCACTTGAGAATCCGTAATGACGTTATCATCATTTGTTCCCACCGTAGATTGAGAAATAATATAATCTTGTTCTTCATCCGCTGTTAAGTAAACCACATCATCGGTAATTTTACGATTTTCTACTTTACGATATGGTGTCATAATAAATCCATATTCATCGATCTTTGCATAACTAGCGAGCGAAGTAATAAGCCCAATGTTTGGTCCTTCAGGTGATTCAATCGGACAAATTCTACCATAGTGAGAAGCATTAACATCACGTACTTCAACTCCAGCCCGATCTCGTGACAATCCACCAGGTCCTAAAGCTGACAAACGTCTTTTATTCGTAAGCTCTGCAATAGGATTGGTTTGATCCATAAATTGAGATAATTGACTACTACCAAAAAACTCTTTCATTGCAGCCGTCACTGGGCGAATATTAATTAATGTTTTAGGGGTAACCTCTTCCATTTCTTGCGTTGTCATCCGCTCCCGAATCACTCTCTCCATCCGCGAAACACCAATCCGGAATTGATTTTGTAAAAGCTCACCAACCTGACGAATACGACGATTTCCTAAATGGTCAATTTCATCAAAATTGCCAACACCATGCAATAAATTCAAGTAATAAGAAACCGCAGCATAAACATCAGAAATCGTAAGACGTTTCACCTCAATACTTTGATCGTTTCCAATTACTATTAAAGTTTTCTTCTTATCACTAGGATCAACAATTTTAATTTCTTGTACTTTATTATAAGTATCTAACTCTTCATTAATTTTTACTTCTTTTAAACCATAAGAAGAAGCAAAAAGATTTTTTAACTCTTCTAAAACATCTTTATTAATTACAGTGCCTTTAGGAAATAACACTTTATCATCAACAACTACATCTTCCGCTAATGTTTGATTAAGTAAGCGATCACAAATATTTAACTTACGATTAAACTTATAACGACCAACCTTCGCTAAATCATAACGAAATTCATCAAAGAAACGTGTAATAATTTGATTCTTAGAAGAATCTAATGTAGCAGGTTCCCCTGGTCTTAACTTTTCATAAATTTCAATTAAAGCTTCATCCATATTTCTAGTAGAATCCTTGGCAATCGTATTCTTTAAATAATCATCTTCTCCAAATAATTTTAAGATATCCTCATCACTTGAAAGCCCGAAAGCTCTTAATAAAGTAGTTAAGGTAACTTTACGAGTTCTATCAATACGAACATACAAAACATCTCTGGCATCTGTTTCAAACTCAAGCCAAGTTCCACGTGTAGGGATGATCTGAGAAGTAATTAACTCACGACCATTCTTATCAATCTCACGATTAAAATAAACACTAGGAGAACGAACTAATTGAGATACAATAACTCGTTCTGCTCCATTGATAATAAAAGTTCCACTATCCGTCATGACAGGCATATCACCCATAAAAATCTCTTGCTCTTTTACTTCTCCTGTTTCACGATTAAACAAACGCACCTCAACTTTTAAAGGAGCCGCATACGTCGTTTCCCGATCCTTACTCGCTTTAATCGAATATCTTGGTTCATCAAAATGATAATCGCCAAACTCTAAGGATAGCGTACCAGAAAAGTTTTCCACAGGAAATAAATCAGAGAAAACCTCTTGAATTCCCTTCGTAATAAACTCTTGATAAGACTTCTTCTGAACCTCTAGTAAATCTTTTAATTCATACGTATTCTTGATTCTAGAATAATTTCTTCTTACATGAAATTGTCCATATTTTACATTCTTATATGCCACTAAAATTCACCCCTATACACATATTTCTCGCATAAAATGTTACTTTAAAAATAACATGTTGCCAATTTATATTATTAACACAGTTTAATCAACAAGTCAACCTTTTTTCGCCCAAATGATAAAAAAACCTTTTTTCCGTTCTAATACAGTAATATCATAATACTTTTCCAACTCGGATATCGTCGATTTAGCACCTTGTTCCTTACGAATCACAAAGAACAAATTTCCATCTTTTTCTAAATAATCTTTCGCCCCAATTAAAATTCGATAAACGACTTCTTTTCCCGCTCGAATCGGAGGATTCGTAATAATAGTTTGATATTTTTTTGCGATTTTTTCATAGCCATCACTCACCAACACTTCTGCTAATTCACAATGATTCTCTTTTATATTTCGCCTCGTTAAATGAACTGCTCTACGATTCACATCAACCATTGTAACCGGATGATGTAAAACTCTTTCTAAAACAATACCCAAAGTACCATAACCACAACCAACATCAAGAATATCACCCGTAATAGACGAAAGAGGAAGAGACTCTAACAATAATTTGCTACCATAATCAATGGAAGTCTTAGAAAAAACTCCATTATCCGTATAAAAAGAAAATTCACGATCAAAAAGACGCAAAGAGATCTTTCTAAGATGACTCGTCAAAGAAACATCATTTTCAAAATATTGACTCATTTCATCACCTGCAAAAAAAGAAAAAGACAACTATTTATCTATAGATATATAGTTATCTCCTTTCGTAGTGTTATGATATAACAAATTATGCAATTAGTCAACATTTTTTTAGAACTATTTCTTCAAAAAATTTACTTTACAGTTACTAACTTGGGTAATTCGCTTCCGTAATTGTAATTGTTTCACTGAAATTGCCGAAAAACGATTCGCATATAAATTGATTTGAACATCTAAAAAGCTTGGAATATAGTCTTGAGTTTGCGACATCGTATTAATCCGACTCAAAGTAGGAACTTGAATCATACAACTATTTTCATTATTCACCAAACGGTATTGATGAGAATGCCCTTTTAACACTAGTTTAACACCGCTATTCCCATTCACTCCTGTATTATGACAAAAAGCAATTAACTCTTTATTGACCGCAACCGTTCCAATATTCATTCCCACCGGAATAAAATCAAGCCGTTTATCCGTCAAAAACAAAAGAGAATTAAACTTCGTTGTTTTACTACTCCAATTATCATGATTTCCTAAAAGGATAAAATTAAGAATATAAGGATCGTAAGGATATTTTTTCAAAAAAGATTCAAATTGGCGATCAACACTTTTATAACGGGTATTAACAGTATTTTCAACACCCTCTACCACATCACCCAAATGAAAAATCAAGTGGATTCTCTGTTCAAGACAATATTGATAAACTTGTTCCACATAACGCATGGAAAACTTATAATGACCAAAATGAGTATCAGAAATAGCCGCAAAGCGAAGAAGTTTTTCTTCTTTTTCAGTATAAATTGTTTTACGATCAGGATGCAGACTTAATCTTAAGGTAATATTTCCGTTATTATGATAATTTTGACGAATATAATAACCGCCTTTGCGAAGACGTAAAAGAGAATCCAACAACTGCTTGGATGAAAGTGCAAAATTACTACAAAGTTGATTCACGGAAATATCAGGATGTTCTGCAATATAACTTAATAAAACTTCTTCTTTCTTGGTCATAATTTCACTTCTTTCTAAACATTTCTAAAAAACAAAAAAGAACGCAAAGAATGCATTCTAAATCTTGTAAACTTATTTAATTTCTACCGTAGCGCCAGCTTCTTCAAGCTTAGCTTTAATATCATTAGCTTCTTCAACAGAAATGTTTTCTTTAATTGGTGTTCCAGGATTATCAACTAAATCTTTTGATTCTTTTAATCCTAGACCAGTAATTTCACGAACTACTTTAATTACCGCAACTTTAGCAGCTCCTACTTCAGAAATAGAAACGCTAACGGTAGCAGGTCCCTCATCTTCTTGAGCCGCAACAGGTCCTGCAGTAACTGCTACAGCAGATGGATCAACACCAAACTCCTCCTTCATTGCATCTACTAATTCTTTGATTTCAAGTAAGTTCATTTCTTTTAAAGCGCTAATAAATTCATCTTTTGTTAATTTAGCCATTTTCTTTTCCTCCTTCACTATTTTATTCAGACTTTTCTTTACTGTATAGATCTAAGCAGATAGATAAATCACGAACTAATCCAATCATACCAGAAGCAAGCATTGTAAGTAACCCCTCGCGTGATGGGATCTTAGCATACTCGCTAAGTTTCTCTTGATCTGCAATTCCACCATCCACAACACCAATTTTTAAGGTTAAAGCTGGATGATCCTTTGCAAAATCCGTTAGTGTTTTGATTGGAGCAATCTGATCTTTACTATAAGCCAAAGCACTTGGGCCTTCCAAAGCAGATGATAAATCTACCTTTAAGTCTTGGAAAGCACGTAACATCAAAGTATTTTTATATACTTTATAGTCTGCTCCAACATTTCTTAAAGATCGTCTTAACTCTTTGATTTCAGCATCCTTCATTCCCCGATAATCAAACAAAACAATCGAAGCACTATCTTCATATTTTTGTTTAATCTCATCAACAACCGCTTGCTTTTTTTCAAGGATCTTTTGATTTGCCATGTCACACCTCCTAGTATTTTTTTGTAGGTGCAAAAAAGTTCCCGAGGAGCCCCCGAGAACAAATAAGAACGTTGTCCTCGGTAGGATTTACAAACAACCTACTGTCTTTGGCACCAACAAATTACATTTATTATATTCGATTATCTTCTATTTGTCAAAGGAATTTGGATCTATTTTAATTCCAGGACCCATCGTAGATGAAATCGAAATATTCTTAATATACTCTCCCTTAACGGTAGCCGGTTTAATCTTTTGAATTTGAGCTACAAAAGCAACTAAATTCATAAGTAAATCTTCCTCACTAAAAGAAACTTTACCAATTAAAGCATGAACATTACCGAAACTATCGGTACGATACTCAACCCGACCAGCTTTTGCATCACTAACCGCTTTCGCTACATCAGTAGTAACGGTACCAGTTTTAGGATTAGGCATTAAACCTTTTGGCCCTAAAATACGACCTAACTTACCTAACAAAGGCATCATATCTGGTGTTGCAATCATAACATCAAAATCAAACCAATTTTCTTTTTCAATTTTATTAAGCATATCAACATCACCAACATAGTCAGCTCCAGCTTCTTCTGCCGCTTTCGCTTGATCACCCTTGGCAATCACTAAAACTCTTGTTGATTTACCAGTACCCTTTGGTAAAACAATCGCACCTCTTAGTTGTTGATCCGCTTTTTTCGTATCTAGATTTAATCTCATTGCAACTTCAACCGATGCATCAAAAGTAGTAACACTAGTCTCTTTTACTAACTTTACAGCTTCTTCTTTGGTATAAAGTTTACCTTTTTCTAGTTTTGAAAGAGCTTCTACATACTTCTTACTTCTCTTTTTCATTCTTATTCCTCCTTATGTGGTATATAACGGGTAAGCAAAGGCATCTCCTCCCACATAGGTAAAAACCTATATGTTAAAATTATTCACTTGCCTTTTCGGCACCTTCAACACGTACGCCCATATTAACAGCAGTACCAGTTACAATTTTTTTCGCTTCTTCTAAAGAATAGCAATTTAAATCTGGTAACTTCGTTTCCGCAATCTCTGTAATTTGCGCATCTGTTAAAGTAGCAACAATCTCGTTCTTTCCTTTTACAGATCCCTTATTAATCTTCGCAAACTTCTTGATCAAGGAACTAGTAGGCGGAGTCTTTGTTACAAAATCAAAACTTCTATCATCATAAATAGAAATTTCTACTGGAATAATGTCACCCATCTTATCACGAGTCGCATCATTATATCTGGTACAAAACTCTTGTAAGTTGATTCCTGCAGGTCCTAAGACAGTTCCAACTGGTGGAGCTGGTGTTGCTTTTCCAGCAGGAATTGCTAATTTGATTTTCTTTACAACTTCTTTCTTTGCCACGAAAAACACATCCTTTCTTTTCTCGTTTTCGCGAGTGGTCTAATAGCTTTTCAATTTTTCACTTTTCCTAATTTCTTTAGGTATCACTGTTTTCTAGATGAAATCTAGAGTTTTATCCTTTTTGCTTCCCACTAAATCTATATTAATATTAATATAGCCCTTAAATAATAACACAAAACTTATTATTTGGCAATCATTTTATGCTTTTTCTATTTGATCAAGCTCTACTTCTACTTGAGTTTCCTGCCCAAACAGATCAACATTTAAAACAATCTTTTGATTTGGAGCATCAATTTCTTCTATGACACCATACATTCCTGTAAATGGTCCACCAATAATTTTGACTTTGGTTCCAACTTTTAACTCTTTATCTACATCAATTCTACTAATACCCATTGTCTTTAAGATTTTATCTACTTCACTTGGCTGTAAGGGAGTTGGCTTTGCCCCTTTTCCACTAGAACCAATAAACCCTGTAACACCAGGAGTATTACGAACCACATACCAAGCATCATCTGTCATAATCATCTCTACTAAAATATAACCTGGAAATAACTTTTTGACTTTTTTCTTAGTTACCCCATCTTTCGTTTCTACTTCTTCTTGTTCTGGAACGACAACCCGAAAAATACGATCTTGCATATTCATTGATTCTGCACGCATCAGTAACTTCTCTTTTACTTTATTTTCATGCCCAGAATAAGTATTAACCACATACCATTGCTTTTCCATCAGATCCTCCTTACTTTCCTAATGTATGCAAAAGAGCTAAAATAACATCAATAACATAGAAGAAGGCTGCACAAAACACAATAAAGAAAATCGTCGCTACCGAATATTTCAACATATCTTTTTTAGTAGGCCACTTAATTCTTTTACCTTCTGTTTTTACCCCACGAAAGAAATTAGCTATTTTACTAAAAAAGCTTTCTTTCGCTTCCTTCTTCTTCGTTTGCTTCTTTTCTACTTTTAAAGTTTCTTTTTCTTTTGCTTCTTCTTTTTTCTTCGCCATTTTCTTTTTCTCCTTTATTTTCTTTCAAAAGAAAAACACTTATCAGTGCTTAACTGTACATTATCACAAAGAAGAGTCTTCGTCAATCCCTTTTCTCATTTTTTCAAATAAAAAGATAGCTTATTTTTTCTTTAACTGCTTAATCATACGATCAATCTGTGACCTTTTATCACAAATATAGTCAATTTCATCCTGACGAAATTGCCCTCTCAACTCCTCTTTTTCTTCTTCATTATATTCATTCCAATCAAGAATATAAGGCCTTAAAAAAGGATAATTCATAAGATAACTATTTTCCCCAAAGGAAACCGGTGTAAGAAAACTCTCCTCAATATCTTCTTCACTTAACTGATACTCTTTTATTTTTCTTATTTTTTCTTCTTTATCCGAAATGAGACCCACTTCTAAAATTTGAAACCCTTTCCGCGACCGTTCATAATGTAAAATACTCTTTTTTAAAATCTCGCATTCCTCTTTTTCCAAAGGTAATTTTTCAAAGAAAGAAATAGAAGACTCCTCCTTTGACTTTTCAAATAAAAAATAATGAAATGGTACTTCCAACCAATTATTATCTTCCTTCTTTTTCTCTTTTTGAAAAGCATCCCAAGCCAAAGCTTCCTCTAAGGAAATTATTTTTTGGCTCATTTCTTTTAAAAGAATATCACTATCGAAAGAAAGATACCTCAACTTAGCTGGAAGTGAAGTTCCATAGTTCTCATAAATCCAAGTGGAAATTTCATTTTTATTTTCTGTTACAACGCGATTCACTAACTGCTCTAACGTATCATTCGGACAAAAAGAATGAAGACGAAAAACCCTAAGTGATTTCTCATAAGAAAAACCATTTTTGGAACAGAAAATAGAAAGCTTCTTGGGAATAGAAATACTAGAAGGATAACTTTTTTGATCATTCAATCGAATTCTTGTAAAAAGATGAAAAAGTTCTTTTTTATCAACCGCAAACTCTTCTAAAATCCAATCCATAGAAATATCTTTTTTCTTTTGATCTCTTTGCTTTAAGAATTCTTCCAAACACCGAGCAACTCTTTGAGCCTTTTTATCCTCTTTAAACTCTTGTTGATAATGTTTATAAAGTGACCTATAAAGAGAAGAAGGTCTACCAGTCGTTGCTCTTTGAAATTGAAAAGGAAATTTTGATTCAATCCTTTCTTTTAAAAAGAGAGAACAAGAAGTATGACCACTTTTAACATTAGAACAAAAAGAACCTAAGTAAACTAGCTTGTTATTGGGTAAAGTAACAACCGCTTGGCTAGGAATTTTAAAGCTTTTTGGATGTTCTTGAGCATAAAGATCAAAAGCTAACAAAATATCACTTTCGGCATAAGCAATCTTTCGAGAAGAAAATTGTTCTGGAAACATCTTCACTATTTCAGAAGATAGATGATATTTATCACCACTTTTTCCTTGTTGAATTCTATTACAATACCTTCCCAATGGAAATTCGATTCCATTTTTAAGCAAAACTTTTGTATCCACAGGAATAAAAGTAGCCATTCTATTTTTTTCTTTATAAATTTGCAAAGCCTCCAAGACCTCTTTCTTCTTATAAGTATTTCTTC
>DVKE01000009.1 GCA_018716225.1 Candidatus Onthousia faecigallinarum
AGTCAACTAAAAATTTTCAAAATTTTAGCAGAACGGTACAGAAATCGTATAGATACCTTTATTTCACGTGCTTGTTTTATCTGTTCTCTTTACAATTTTGGACTTTAATTGAGTTTCGCAAGATGTCTAATCTTATTGAATGTGATATAGAGGCTGTAAAAAATGCGGTTATTTATAATTTTAGTAATGGCTTAACTGAAGGTTTTAATAATAAAACAAAGGTTATAAAAAGACAGCTGTATGGTCGATGTAATTTCGATTTACTCCGTCTCAAAATTTTAGCTTAGTTCAACCAACTTGGAGAAGAACCATTTTTCTTGACATACCCAACAGGTCTATTAAATAAAACTGCTAGAATTGTACAAATAATAATATCCCAAATTTTAAATTTTGTTTTTCGGGTATGTCAAGAAAAGTGTGTAAGTTTTTAAAATTTCTTAAAAATTAAATTGTCAAAGAGCAAAGTTATCCACAAGATTAACAATATTTTCTAAATCTATCTTGAAATTGTGGATGAGCATCTAATTGGTTTCTAACCATTGACCAATTTCTTAAGGTGGAATTTTCCCACTTTTTTTGTAACTCTAAGGTACGCAAATATAACAGTTTTAAAACAGCTGTTTCATTTGGGAAAGCGCCCTTTTTAGTTACTTTACGAAATGAAGAATTTACAGACTCTATTGCATTCGTTGTATACATAACTCTTCTAATGTCACTAGGGTAATCAAATAGCTGTTCAACGTGTTTAAAATTACGCTCCCATACATCTACTGCGCCTGAGTATTTTGCCCAAGTAGTTTTAAATTTTTCAAACTCATTTTGAGCCGCTTTTAGGTTTGGGGCACCGTAGATAAGCTTTAGATTGGCAGTAAATTTTTTGTAGTCTTTACTAGGTACATATTTTAAAGAGTTCCTTATTAAATGAACTATACATCTTTGAACAACAACTCCTTTAAAAATTTCTTTAGCTCCTTCTTCAAGGCCACTAACTCCATCCATTGATATAAAGAATATGTCTTCTACTCCGCGTTGTTTTATTTCGTCAAATATCTGCATCCAAGTATGTTTGCTTTCAGTATCATTTAACCATATCCCTAGGATTTCTTTACGCCCATTTGTATCGTAACCAAGTATTGTATAAACTGCACTTTCTTTGCATTCGTATTCATATCTCATAGTCACATACATACAGTCAACAAAGACAAAAGGATAACACTTTTTTAACGGTCTTGCTTGCCACTCATTTAATTCTTCAATAACACAATCTGTAATCTGAGATATGGTTTCATGTGATACTTTAAATCCGTAAATATCTTCAATTGTAGCTGATATGTCACGTTGGCTCATCCCTTTAGCATACATTGATAGTACTTTGTGATCTATATCGGAAATATCTTTAGTGCGTTTAGGTATTATCTGTGGTTCAAATGAGCCATCTCGGTCACGAGGTACATCTACTGTCATTTCTCCCATACTAGTTTTTACATTTTTACTAATATAACCATTTCTTCTATTATCAGTGTTTTTCTCACCTTTAGAATTGTTTTCATATCCTAGATAACTATTCATCTCGCCTTGTAACATTGCTTCAAAAATCGGACCAAAAATATCTTTTAAAGCATCTTGTACATCTTTAGCTGTCTCCGGTTTATATTCTTCAATTATTTTATTTATTAACTCATTATTAACTTTATTTTTTCGTCGCATTTTATTTCCTTCTTTCTACTAATAATTTTAACATATTATAAAAGTGTGTCAGTTTTCGAAACAAGATTTTTTTTATCTTATTTCTCAACTTACACACTTTATTTTACACTCTCTTTTTTCTTAATCCTACTATCTGTTAATGTTTTTAGTCTTTCCTTTAATTTTTTCATCGCTGCTTTATCAACATCTTCTATTTTTGTTATACCTAATTATTTTTTATATAATTAATTTCTCTAATATTTAATTCAAATCTTTTTTTACTTGGTCTAGCCATTTTTCATCCCTCTTTTATATAAGGGTATCATAAATTAATTTAAAATCAAATTTCTAATAAAAAAACAGTAAAATTTCCTTTTACTTAAAGGCTTATTTTACTATTTTAATTTTATTTCATGTTTTTAACCTGATAATTTCGTGAAATTTATTGACGCTCTTTTGTTTGTATGGTAAATTGAAAATAGTAGTATGGATAGAATAAAATTATAAACAACAATTAAGATTGGAAGAGATCAAGAACAGGAGAAATTTATGGAAATTTATGTAGAACAACTAAAAGAGAAAGTAAACAAATGGAATTCTTTGCTAGAAAAACAAGAAGAGCTGCATAATAATATCTATTATGTTATGGCTTCTTTTTCTTCTCTTTGGCAAGATCCTATAGCCACCAAGTTTATTGATCAAATGCAACAAAATAAAGTAGAAGAAAAACAGTTTTTAGACATTTTAAAAGAAGAGAAGAATATTTATGATCATTTCATAGAACAATATGAGAAAATTGGGAAAAAAATAAGAATAGAATTAGAAGAAAAAGCGGCCATGCTTTCTAAAATGAATGCTTACTTAGAAGAATTAAGGGCTTTAAAAGCTCAATATAAAGCTCTTGATATTTCTTTTTTGGATGGGGAAAGAAAAATTTTAAAAAAAGAAGAAGAACAAGTAAATGCTTGTATCACTCAAGTAGAGCTAGCGAAAAATAGAATCAAGGAAAAGATAGATACGATAGAAGAAATTGAGAAAACAATGTTTCATGATCTAGCTGGGATCCATGTGCCCATCATCAAAGAAAATGATTTAGAAAGGTACAACGGGTGATCAAAATGGAAGAGAGAATAATAAAAGAAGATGAGTTTCAGCTTGCTCTTGAGAAATTGAAATTATATGTCAAAGAAGAATTATTAAATCTTGATGCGCTGAAAGAGATCAATCAAACGATAGATGATTATTATCATAGTAAAAATAGTGAGAAAGGAAAAGAAATTTTTGAAGAAGGGATTCGAGAATTACAGAACATTATCCTAAGGCATCAAAAAGAAATTGAATTTTTAGAGAAGAAAAAAGAAACTTATAAAGAAACGGCTAGCAAAGTAGCAAGAAAACTGGAAACGCTTGAATAAGGTGATGAAGGAATGGATGAAGAAATGAAAAGACAAAAATATCGTAATTTATTAAATCAACTTTATCAAATACAAGAACAATGGGAAAAAGTCGATCAAGCTTATAGTGAGAATCACAAAGAATTAAAAGAAAACTTTGTGATTGATGATAAAATGGTAGAAGAGGATACTTGGAATCAAGTAAGACAAGAAAGTGATGAAATAGAGCAAGAGTTAAGGCAAGTAATGGTAAGAATTAATAATAAAATTTAAAGAAGAAAGCAAAATGGCAAGTGGTGAAATTATGAAAATAGAAAACAAGATCAGTTCGGAAAATATAAAATTTAATTCAAATCAAAATAAAGCCCAAAACCAAGAAAATTTAACGAAGATCTCTTCTTCTTTGATAGAAAATTTTAAAGAAACCGTAAAAGAAAAAATTCAAGAAATAAACTTAGAAACTTCACTATCAAATGTTTTGAATATGAAGGAATGGCGGACGGGTCCTTATCAAAATATTTCCGATGATACTACCAAGAGTAGTTTTGGAAGTAAGCCTTTTTGTTTAGCGGCAAATAGTGAGGAACTTGCTACAGATCCTGTTCTTTGGAAGATTACTTTTCAGTATTATCAAGACTTTACGCAAGAAGATTTGGAAAAAGTATTTCAAGCAACTAAAAAAACCGATGTTCCTTCTTGTTTCATTACTACAATTATAAAAGAATATGCCGATAAGCCGGAAGAGTTTAAAAATAAATTTGGTTTTGAGTTAAAAAGAACGAAGAAAGACGAAGAAACAGGGCTAATTTATCAGGATTATAATTATGAAGATCTACTTTTAGATTTTATATTATATACAGCCAAACAAAAAGATGTCCAAAACATTTCGGAAATTTATAATGCAGAGACAGAAAATGGTTTAGCGGATTATAATTATGAGGATTATTTTGCCTCTTATTTGCAGTCGAAAGGAATTGATAATCTGACCATAACGCATTCCTCTTTGCAACTGGAAGGATTAAGTGAGCAAGTGAAGGATAAAAAAATGGCAGACTTAAAAGAAGCAATTAAGGAAGGAAATCGGGTAATCTTAAAAATTAATAGTGCTTCCTATTATGGCTTATCCGATAAAGATAATGATGGGCAATTTGATTTGAAATCTTATAGTACTTATCCCAAAACAATCAATGTAGTGGGAATGACGGATAATGGGTACTTTATTGTATCTAATTGCGGAGAGTTTTCTTTGTTACCTTTCGATGCGGATATCTTACAGCATGACATATTAGAATATAAGCAAGAAGAAAAAATAGATAGTACGAGTCAGAAATTAGAAGCCGAGGAGAGTCCTTCAAAGTTAGATCCTACTCCTTCTATATTTTACGATTTTTCCCAGATTGAACAGATTTTAAATTTAAATGACTGGAGTCGAGGAATTTATTTATTAGATAATAATTATATTGGGGATCAACCGAAATTTCAAAATTTTGGTGGAAGTCAAAGCTCCTTATCTCGAAATAGCAGCCAATTTATAGAAGATCCGATTGTTTTAGATATTGTAAAAAAATATTATCCTGATGTAACAGAAGAAGATTTAGAATTATTATTTTATCAAATGAATAGTGGTGGTTGCGGTTATGTAGCATTTATTAATAGCATTGCCAAAGAATTTGAAGATAGGCCCGAAGAATTTGAAGAAAAGTTTGGATATGAATTGTCAACCATAAAACAGGACTATGCTACCGGGAAATATTTTGAAGATTATAATTATGAGTATTTGTTTTTAGATTATTTTTTATATTGTGCTACGAAAGAAGGCTACAAGGATGTAGAATCCGTTTATGGAAACGCAAAAGAGAGAAGAGAAAAAAAAGAGGCTGGAGATGCGGCCCTTGATGCTCAGCAAGTGGAAGTTACAGGATTAGGTGGCATTTCTACAGAAAAAATTGGTTCCTATGGAGCAGATTTTTTGAAAGAAAAAGGAATAAAGATAACGACTTATTCTTTAGAAGACTCATTTCTAAATAATTCAGTTTTAAATGATACCACGAATGCTCTTTTTGACGAAAGCGTGACTTTTTCTACCATTCGAAACAATTCAAACCAAGGAAAACAAGTGATTATTGGGGCCAAGAATTTTTCCTTATATAATGTTTAGATACCGATCAAAATGGGAAATTAGATGATATTGTATGTGAAGATGTTGGTGTTCATGGCATGGAAGTAGTTGGCGTAACCGAGGATGACAGATTGATTGTTTCCTCTTGGGGGAATGCGTATATATTAAAAGCGGATGATGCTATTTTTCTATCTTAACGATAGATTATGATAACCCTTAAGTTTTTAAAGAGAAGAGGAAGAAAATGAAACAAGAATTGTATAATCAAAGAAAACAAGAAGCAATAGAAAAAAATTAATAACCGGGAGTGATACTAGTTTATATCGTAAAGTATTAAATTTGTATCGATGTGGTTTTGAGAAATTAATCAATGAAAAAATAAATTTAAAACTTTATGATCAAAAACTGGAAAATAGTAAGCTTTTTTTGGACCTTCCAAAGTGGCAAACGAGAGAAAGAAAAAAACAATTCCGTTTTACAAACAGATTATTTTAGTATCTTGAATCCGTTTTATATCGAAAAATTGTCTCAAGAAGATATCAATTGGTTAAAAGAGAAGAAGGTTGCGGATCAAGAAGTTTTACAATTAATAGAAAGAACTTATAAAGATATTTTAAAAAAAAGGGTGTAGAAACAGTTATGTATAATCCGCCTTTAAAAGAACATGCTGTTTCGAATGGTACTCTTGTGCTAGAATTAAGGTATGGAAAAGATATAAGGAATCTAACAGGGAAAGACTATGTTGAAAATATGGAAAAGCAAAGGGCTTTTTTAGAGGAGTTAACTGAGCAATTAGAAGAAAGAATAGAAGAAGTATTGGGAATGAAAGGAAAAATTTTTATAGAGAAAGTAGTATAAGAAAGTTTTGCTCTTGAATTTCTATAGAGAAGAATAAATTGATTTGAATTGTTTCCATATAGTAAAATAAATAATAAGAAAATAAGGAAAAGAGGGATAAGATGAAAAAAATAATGGATGGAAATGAAGCTTGTAGCTATGTAGCTTATAATTTTACGGAGGTAGCAGGGATTTATCCGATTACCCCAGCTTCTCCTATGGCCGAGCTTGCCGATCAATGGGCTAGTGAAGGGAAGCAGAATTTTTTTAGGCAACCTGTTAAAGTAGTGGAGATGGAAAGTGAAGCGGGTGCAGCAGGAATGGTGCATGGATCGTTGCAAGCGGGTTGTTTAACGACCACCTTTACAGCAAGTCAAGGATTATTGTTGATGATTCCTAATATGTATAAAATAGCAGGAGAACTATTACCTGGCGTTATTCATGTAGCGGCTCGTAGTTTATCGACCCATGCTTTATCCATTTTTGGGGATCATCAAGATATCTATGCGGTTCGTAGTACGGGTTTCGCTATGCTTTGCGAAAGTTCTCCCCAAGAGGTGATGGATCTAACAGCAGTAGCTCATCTTTCAGCGATCAAAGGAAGGGTTCCGTTTGTAAACTTCTTTGATGGTTTTCGTACCAGTCATGAGCTACAAAAAGTAGAAGTCATTGATACGGATAAATTAAAAAGATTAGTGGATAAAAAAGCTCTTGATGCTTTTCGAAAAAGAGCTTTGCATCCTACCAATCCAGTCACGCGGGGTACGAGTGAGAATGATGATATTTATTTTCAAGCTGTCGAAGTAAGAAATAAGTATTATGATGCTCTACCGGAAATTGTTAATGACTATATGCAAGAAATTAACAAAATTACGGGAAAAAATTATGCACCTTTTAATTATTATGGCGATCATAAAGCCAAAAAAGTGATTGTAGCCATGGGCAGTGTTTCCGAAACCATCAAAGAGACAGTCGCTTATTTAAACAAGCAAGGAGAGTCAGTTGGTTTTGTGGAAGTGCATTTGTATCGTCCTTTTTCCGAAGAATTCTTCTTGAAAAGTATTCCCAAGACAGTCGAAAAAATTGCTGTTTTAGATCGGACAAAAGAAGCAGGATCTTCGGGGGAACCATTATATTTGGATGTTGTCAATATGATTCAGAAAGTTGATAAAGATATCGAAGTGGTAGGAGGTCGTTACGGTTTATCGAGTAAAAATACAACCCCAGCTATGATCAAGGCAGTTTTTGATTATTTGGATCATCCTACGCATCCTTTTACCATAGGAATTACCGATGATGTCACTCATTTAAGTCTAGCTTATGATGAAAACTTCAAGATTCCCAACAAAGGACAAACGGCTTTCATTGTTTATGGGTATGGAAGCGATGGTATGGTGAGTGCTTGTAAGGATTTAATGAAAATTACCGGGGAATCGACCGAAGCTTATGTCCAAGGCTATTTCCAATATGATTCTAAGAAAAGTGGTGGCGTAACTATTAGTCATTTACGTTTTTCAAAAACACCGATTGAATCGACCTATTATGTTGATCAAGCAAAATTAATTGTTTGTACCCAAGACAGTTATTTAAATAAATTTGATATTTTCTCTTCTATCGAAGAAAATGGAACCTTCCTTTTAAATACTACCCACTCCAAAGAAGAAGTCATAGCCATGTTACCAGAAAAAGCCAAACAAATTTTAAAAACAAGAAATGTTAAATTCTATCTTGTAAATGCTTCTAAGGTGGCCAAAGAACATGGATTGGGCAATAAAATTAGTGCCATGATGGAAAGTTTAATCTTTAAATATGGTCATATTTTAGATTCTAATTATGCGATTGGCAAAATCAAAGAAAATTTAAAGAAACGATTTGCCTTAAAAGGAAATAATCTGGCGCAAAAAAATACGAAAGCGATCGATGATATTTTAAATCAGTGTGAGTTAATTCCTGATTTAGGTGCGGTCGATGATTATGTGCCAGTAGAAGAGGTAAGTAAAAGTGTCTTTGATATAATAGATAAAAGAGAAGGCAATAAATTACCGGTTAGTGCTTTCTTAGATCGCCCGGATGGTACAGTAGAGGGAGGACTCAGTCGCAAAGAAAAAAGAGATATTAGTGAAGTGGTTCCTCATTATATCAAAGAAAATTGTATTACTTGTAATTTATGTTCTCTTGTTTGTCCGCATGGGGTTATCAGACCTTTCTTATTAGACAAAAAAGAAGAGGAAAATGCACCAGAAAGTTTAAAAGAGAATTTGATTCCTACCACTTTAGGCGATAATTACAAATTCACGATTGCGGTTTCCATGAAGGATTGTACCGGTTGTGGCTTATGTGCTAACATTTGTCCTGGTAAAAAGCAGGTCAAGGCACTTGAGATGGTGGAAAAGAGTAAAGTTATGACCAGTGAAAAATTAAAAGAAGTAGAATACTTGTTTAATAAAGTATCCGAAAAAGATGTAATGAGTACTTCCAGTGTCAAGGGAAGTCAGTTCAAACGACCACGCTTTGAGTTCAGTGGCGCTTGTGCTGGTTGTGGAGAAACACCTTATCTAAAACTATTAACGCAATTGTTTGGTGATCGCCTTATGATTGCGAATGCGACAGGTTGTTCTTCTATTTATGGAGCAAGTTCTCCTTCTACGCCATATTCCGTTCCTTGGGCCAACTCTTTATTTGAAGATAATGCTGAATTTAGTTATGGAATGAGAATTGCTGATGAAGTAAAGAAGAATCAATTAAAGAAAATCATTTTAGATAATATCGATAAAGTGGAAGAAGAAGAGAAGAGTATTTATCTTGCTTATGCCAACGAAGTAACAGAAGAGACAGCGCAAGCTCTTTTAAAAGTATTAGATCATACTAAGATCAAGCCTTTGAAATCGTTAAAGAAAAATATTTTACCTGTTTCTATTTGGGCAGTTGGTGGTGATGGTTGGGCTTATGATATTGGTTATAATGGAATTGATCATGTTTTAGCAAGTGGTGAAAATATTAATATTTTAGTTCTTGATACCGAAGTTTACTCCAATACCGGAGGACAAGCTAGTAAATCAAGTAAACTAGGAGCTATTTGTAAATTTGCTGCGAGTGGGAAAAAGACGCCAAAGAAAGATCTGGCCAAAATGGCGTTAGCTTATCCAGATGTTTATGTCGCTTGTATTTCCTTAGGAGCCAATCCAGCCGCTTGTATTAAAGTTATGCAAGAAGCCGAAAAGCACCAAGGCCCAAGTATTATTATTGCTTATTCTCCATGCATTGCTCAAGGCATATTAAAAGGCATGAGTAATTCGATTGAAGAAGAGAAAAAAGCAACAGAATGTGGCTATTTCCCAATTTTTCATTACAATCCGGAAACTAAAGAATTTAAAATGGATGCCAAATCAAACTTTGGCCATTATCAAGAATTCTTACAAGGAGAAGATCGTTATTACTCCCTTGAAAAGATTAATAAAGAACATGGTAAAGAGCTTTTGCAAGCAAACGAAGAACATGCCAAAGAAAGATATCAATATTACGAAGAAAGATCAGAAGAAAAAGCGGCTTAGAAAAGTCGCTTTTGTGATCAAAAAAAGAAGCTGCCCCCCCTGAGGAACAGCTTCAAAAAAGAATAAAAAGGGGTTGGCTAGTGTGATACTAGCGACCAATTCGCCTAATTCCGAATTGGTGATTCTTATCTTAATCATAAAGTGTCAATTTGTCAACACTTTTTTAAAAAAAACTCAGGAAAATTTATTTGCCATTCAAATTGGTACTATCATTAATACTACTAACGGAAGAAGTAATAATATAAAGACTTTCAAAAATGTCCTGAAACTCTTGATAAACAAGATCAAAAACTTCCATTCGATTAATCTGATCAAGCATCACAATCTTTCCTTGATTGGTCTTTTCCCGGATATTAAATTCTGATAATAAAGGAAGGGCAATATCATAGAAAGAAGCATCAAGATACCAATTTCTTTGGCTTGATTCTCTTAAGACAATACCTACTTGAAAATTACTTTGCTCCGCTTCTAAATAACGAAACAATTCTTCGTTTTCGGATTCTAATTTGATTTGGTCATCTTGGTAGGGACGAATGGCAACCATAACGAGATCAACAAAAAGAGCATTCTTTTCTCCTTGATCCATTAATTCTAAAATTAATTCTTTCTTATAATTTTGAAAAATTTCTAACACTTCTTGCAGGGTAATAATTCGCTGCTTCTGTACCTTTGTTCCCACATTATAAGTTAAGAGTTTTTTAAGCTCTATATCTTCAATTTTATTGACAAACTGAGTAAAGAAAGCGACGACATCATCTCCTAAAGAAACAATTCGATTATCTTTTGTTAGATATAATTTTAATTTTACTCCATCAATGTAGGTAGTATTAAGAGCCAGAATCAAGGAATCTCTTGTATTAGTACCCACATTTTTAGTAATCGCACCACCATCTGCAATGATTTTCATAACCTTTTCCTCCTAGTAAATTTTATGATTTTTATCTTTCAAACTTTCCAAAAATATGCTATAATATGAGGCAGTGGAAGAGGTGGGAATATGGCATTAAAAGATGTAAAAGGAATTGGTCCAAGAGCACTTACTCTCTTAAAAAAAATGGGAATTAATACCGTAGAAGATTTGGTAACTCATTATCCTTTTCGCTATGAAAAACTAGAACGTGGATCCCTTGCAGAAACGGAAGATGGGGGACACATTATCATCGATGGAAAAGTAGAGAGCAGTCCTATTTTAGTACGGTTTAAAGCAGGACTCAACAAGATGAATTTTCGCCTTGTTACGACAACCGGTATGGTAGGAGTATCCATCTTCAATCGAGCTTTCTTAAAAAATCAATTAGTAGTAGGGACTGGCGTTACGGTCATTGGCAAATTTGATAAAAAGAAAAATGTTATTACCGCCTCGGAAATAAAATTAGGTATTCTATCCAATAAAATGCGTATTGAACCGATCTATCACTTGACAAATGGCATCAGTAATAAGAATATGTCTACTTTTATTAATATGGCTCTTTTAGGAAATAGTAAGGAGATTGAAGATCATATTCCGTTAAAATATCAAGAAAAATATGGTTTTGCGAATAAAAGAATTTCTCTTAATATTGTTCATAATCCGCCTTCCCTTGAAAAATTAGAAGAAGCTAGAACCCGTTTGAAATATGAAGAACTCTTTGAATTTATGTTAAAGATCAGTTATTTAAAAGAAGAAAACAAAAAGGCAAATGCCGGTTTATCTCGTGAGATCGATCGGGAAAAAATAAATAAATTCATAGCCTCTCTTCCTTTTGAATTAACGAAAGACCAACAAAAAGCGATTGATGATATTATCAAAGACCTTGAAGGAAAGGGTAGAATGAATCGTCTTTTACAAGGGGATGTCGGAAGCGGAAAAACCATTGTTTCCTTTATTGCTATGTATGCCAATTATTTAAGTGATTATCAAAGTGCTTTAATGGCTCCCACGGAGATTTTAGCGACGCAACATTATCAAAGTTTAGAAAACTTTTTTGCTAAACAAAAAATAACGAGTGCCTTATTAACGGGATCAACACCGAAAAAAGAAAAGGAACAAATCTATCAAGAATTGGAAGACGGAAAGATCGATATTATTATTGGAACGCATGCCTTAATTCAAGAAGATGTGAAGTATAAAAATCTAGGTCTTGTCATTACCGATGAGCAACATCGGTTTGGGGTTAATCAACGAGCAAACTTACAAAACAAAGGTCAAAAACCAGATACCCTTTATATGAGTGCTACTCCTATTCCAAGAACTTATGCCCTAACGATCTATGGCGATATGGATGTCTCGACAATTAAAACACGACCAAAGGGTAGGAAGAAAATTAAAACCTTAGTGAAGAAAAATAGTGAGATCAAAGATGTTTTAACGTTAATGTATGAGGAGTTAAAACAAGGGCACCAGATTTATGTCATTGCCCCTTTAATCGAAGAAAGTGAAAATAGTGATCTTACGAATGTCAATGACTTAAAAGATAAAATGAATTTGGCTTTTGGTAGTAAGTTTAAAATTGATTTGGTTCATGGTAAAATGGCATCGCTTGCCAAAGAAAATATTATGAAAGCTTTTCAAAAAAATGAAGTTCAGATCTTAATCAGTACTACCGTAATTGAAGTTGGCGTAGATGTTCCAAATGCTACCATGATGGTGATCTTTGATGCAGAACGATTTGGGCTATCCACTCTTCATCAATTAAGAGGTAGAGTCGGTCGAAGTGATCTCCAATCTACTTGTATTTTAATTAGTGATAATGATACGAAAAGACTAGAGATTATGGAAAAGACTGATGATGGTTTTGAGATCAGTGAAGAAGACTTTAAATTAAGAGGCCATGGAGATTTATTTGGTACCAAACAAAGTGGTGATATGACCTTTAAGATAGCAAACTTAACCAGTGATTTCAAACTTTTATTACAAGCCAAAGAAGATGCATATCAATATTTAATGGATAAAGATACTGACCAAGATGAATTAAAGCAAAAGTTAATTTCTTCGATTGTTCACAGCTAAATGTCAATCCGAAAAAATAAATTTAAAAAAGCAAAAAAGGAATTGACAACGAAACAATTTTTCGCTATGATCAAGATACATGATAGGTAACATTATTATTACCTATCATGTTGGTATAATCCACGAACCGTTAATGTGGATTATATTCAACCGAACCCCCTGAAGGAGCCGAAAGGCTCCACTTTTGTTTATTTTATAAGGATTTTAAGCCTTTAAAAATATTTTAGGTGCTATTTAGGTGCTAAAATACATAAAAAAATAATGGTAAGCGATTAAACTTACCATTATTTTACGTTTATAGACATATTTCTATATCGTTTTTTTCATTAGTTATATAATCATTATCAATAGTATTTTTTTCTTTTTCTCTTTCTCTTTTAGCTAGTAAAATACTATTGTTTTTATTTATGAGCTTAACTATATCTTCAAGTTTATTTTGATACATATGAGAGTAGGTATTTAGTGTTTCATCAATTTTAGTATGACCTAAATACTTGGCAACTAGAGTAATACTAGCACCATAATTTATTAAGAAAGAAGCACAGGAGTGTCTAAAGTCGTGTATTCTTATTTGCTTTACCTGTGCTAATTTACAATTTCTATTTTTTCTACTTCTAATAGAGTCTTTTGTAAGAGGTAAGTCATTACCAAAAACAAACCACTCTTGAGAAAAGTTTTTAAACTCTTTTTTATAATTGTATAACCTTTTTAAATCAGCTAGTAGTAAATCATTGATAGGTAAGTCACGATTACTATTTTGTGTTTTTAATGGACTTAATTTGTAGTTATCCATACTATAAATTGATGGTATTTGTTTATATATTCTCATTATCTTATTTTTAAAATCTATATCTTTCCATTGTAAACCTCTTAATTCTCCTTTACGAAGTCCCATATAATAAAGAGTTTCAAACAAAGGTCTAAACATTATATCATCTTCAACTGATATAAATTGATTAAACTCATCAATAGTAAAAAATAGCATTTCTTTCTTCAATTCATTAGGATTAGTAAAGTTAGTCATTTTATTATATACTGGAGTAAAATTAAAATCATACCATTTACTACCATAATTTAATATTGCTTTTATAAACTTAAATAAATCATTTTTATAAGAAGTAGCTAGAGGTAATTTATTAATTTCTTTCTTCCATAATTCAAAATGATTAATATTAAAATCTTTTAATTTTATATTATCGAAATACTGTAAATATTTAACTCTATCTCTATAAGTTTTTATTGTACTTTCTCTAACTTTATCACTTTGATAATCATAAAAAGATAAATATAAATCTTTAAAAGTCATATCTTTATGATTTATATTCTGATCTAGTGATAAGAGAAATTGTCTTTCAGCTTCTTGTGCCTCTTTCTTTGTCATATATTTTTTGGAACGATATTTTTTATTTAACCCATCTAATCCTTTATAATAAACTTGAAAAATCCATTTTCTACCATCTTTAGTTTGGTCTTTAGGTTTTACTTGTAATACAGCTATAATAATCACGTCCTTTCTTAAAATCTTTTTATTTTAATATTTCTATAAACCAATTTCATAATCATCTTTGTCTTTGTCTTTCTCTTTTCTATTGTCATAATCATAGTAATCATAATTAATAGCATCAGCTAGATTTTCATAATCTTCAACATAATCTTTAGGCTCTCTATCTAGTAGCTTATCAATAGCTTTACACATTTTTTTAAATAGTTTTTTCCATTTATTAACTTCAACTTCAAGTTTTTCTTTTAGATTATCAATACTATTATTTAAAATATTAACAATACCTTTTAATTTATTAATCTCTTTACTTTGTTCTTTAATAGTAGCCTTTTGCTCGGTAATAATTTTATCTCGCTTAATAATTTCTTCATTGTTTTTAAAACTGGTATTTTCTTTAGATAATTTCATTATAGTTAAATCTTTATTCTTAATTTCACTTTGCTGAAAGATATTAACTTGCTCTAAACCTTTAGAATATTCTACGATTTTTTGAACGTCATTAGAGTTATAACCAACAATAGTTTTTTTAGGATTTAATATATCTTTATTAATGGCTTTATTGGACTCTATAAGGGCATTTTTAGAGTTTTCTATCACTTTTAAGGTATTTTCCTTTTCTTGATTTAAAAGCTCTAATTCAGCCTTATTTTCCTCTATTTGGAACTCTAATTTAGTCTTGTGTTCTACATTAGCTCCAATATTACCTCTATCTAAATTAAAACCTCGTTCTGTAATAAACTTATGAAAAGAGTTTTGTAATTTAGCATAAGAGTTTTGAGCTCCTCGTTGTTTCCAAAACTGGTCGTTATTTAAAAAGTTACCTTTAACTTTCTCATAAACGATTTTACCTTTTTCATCTCTTAATATTTTAGGAACTAGTGTAGTATTACCATTTTTATTTTTAACTTCTTCTTTAATGACGTTTCCATTTTTATCTTTGACGTAACATTTTCTTTTTACTTCGTTTACAATTGGTAGAAAATATGCTTGTAGGTGAGGAGTATCTTCATCATAATGTATTTGAGCTAATATAATATTTTCTTCTCCAACATAATCTTTAAGAAACTCCATACAAGAGTCAAAGAAATAACTAACAGTTTGTGGTATATCTTCTTTAGATTTTATATAAGGAACTTTTACACTTTGTCCTTTTTTATTTCCTGTTTTATAAGTTCTACCACTATCTATAAACTTCATACCTAGAGCTTCAAAAAACTCTGTTCCACTTGTAAAGGTAATTCCATTTAATAGGTTAGTGGAAGCTTTATTTAGATATTCTATATTTCTTTTCTTTAAGGTTTGTTTTACTTCTTGATACAGGTTTCTTTCGCTCATAGATATATATTCTACATTGAACTCACGCCTTTCAATATCATAATTACCTGTACCTTTTCTATCTTTCATTTCAATACCAATGTTATATAAATCTTTTTGTTTGAACTTTGTTTCTACTCGTACTACTTGTTTTCCATCATACAATAAATGTTCCTCCTTTCTCTTAAAAGGTCATTTATGACCTATCTCACTAGGGCATAGCCCACTCGTGAGTTTAGGGAGTTCCCTAAAAACCCCATGTCTTGTTCTTCGCAGAATACCTAAACTTATGTAAAGGTATTCGCTACAAACAAGATTAAAGAATAACTATCTACAAGATACTTATTCTTTAAATAATTTTTTAAAGTAACTTTAAAAAATGTAAAAATATTCACTATCGCTACTTTCATTGAAACTCACGTTTCAACAAAACGTACCTCGTTCATTTTTTACTAACTTTTTAGAAAAAAGTTACAAAAACTTTATGAAAACTATTCGTTTTCATAAGTAGGTTCTTTATATATTGCAGTATATGTTCTTTCATTAGAAGTTCTTTTTTGCTCTATATAAAGTCCTTCTTTTTCTAAATTATCAATATTATTATTTAATAATTTACCAAATACAGATGGGGTAATAGGTAAGTTCAACTTACTTGTTATGTCCGAAGCAGTAAAGGTAAATTTTTTTTGTTTTATTGCATAATTTAGAAAGGTTAATATATTGTAATTTAAGTCCTCACTTTCAACTTCTGATAACTCAAATATTAGATTATCATTTCTTTTTAGAACTAGATCTAATCCCTCATAATCTCTACTTTCATAAGCGAATATAATTTTATTTTTAATATTAATATCTTGCTTTAAGGTTATCTTCCCATCAACAGAGCCATCAATAGCAGTACTACCAAGAGAAGTATTGTTTTTATTTAAGTGATGAATAAGCAAGATAGTAAAATTATATTTTTTACAAATCTCTCTAAACTTTGGAATTACATATTGTCCCATATCTTGATAATTATTTAAGTCATAGCCATTATTCATATCAATACCACTAAACATATCAATGATTACAAATCTACCATTGTAGTCAGTAGCAAAAGTTTGAAAATCTAATTGTAAGTCCATAAGGTTTAGTTTTCTTTCGTTAGGACTTTGTTCTATTAAAGCAAAATTACTATCATCAAATTGTAGTTGCATTTTATCAATTCGACTCATAATTTGCGTGTAATCCATTTCTGTGCTAATATATAAGACAGGAGATGGAGTAGTTCTAAATCCTAGAAATGGTTGTCCTGTTGCAATAGAGTTGGCAAGTTGTAGTGCTAATAGTGACTTACCAACTTTAGGTCTTGCAACAAGACAATATAACCCTTTGGACTTCATTAAGTTATCAACGATGAAGTCTTTTTTTGTGAAACTTTTTCTCATCTCACTTATAGTTTTCATTTCTTACACCTCTCATCAGTTAACAACCTCTTTAGCCATTTTTTGAAGATATGCAATATTGATTTTTAAATAACTTACAACTTCGTTCATTGGAAGTAGTTTACTAGGTAATTGATAACCTTTATCTTCTAGCGAGGTTTTAATCTCTTTTTTTAATTTAATAGCATTATTTTTACCTAGTCCTGTAAGTTTTCTTAAATCTTCTAAATCACACCATTGTTTTGATATTAAAGTTAATGTTTCTTTTGCAGTCATTAATTCGCCTCTCTTTCTGTTTTATAGTGATGGTTTTAGTGTTACCAACAACTCCCTTTTAGGATGTATATATAGTTATTAGCCATATATCTAAGGAGGATTTTAGATTACCCACAACTCCCGTACCAATAGGGTTAAGCCTTGTACTTATTTAACGAGTCGGCATATCGGCGATTTCCAACTCTATGTAATTGTCAAAGAGCAATTAATAAGTTGTAAAATATTTTAAAATGCAACTTATAAGTTGAATATACACTATAAAAGCATTGCTGTCAACCTAAAAGTTGCAAAATAATCTATTTTTAAACAAAAAGGTTGAAATAATGATTAAAATATGTTATATTTATACACAAGAAAGGAGTTTTACTATGCAGGAAACAGTAGGGCAAATGATAGCAAGAGCAAGAGAAGAAAAAGGTTTATCTAAAAGAGAATTATCAAGAATGGCTAATATTAGTGATACAGAACTTGCTAGAATTGAGTCTGGAGAAAGAGAAATTCCTAACCCTAAAACTTTAAGAAAAATCAGTAAATATATAGGAATTAATTATAATGATTTAATGTATGCAGCAGGACTTGGTTTTCAAGTTAGTCCTTTAAATCCATTTTTAAAAAAGTATTACTCTAACTTAAAAGGAGAAGAATTAGAAGAAGCATTAGTAAATACATTAGGTAGTATTGAAAACTGGGAAGCTTTAGTAAAATCTTTAAAAAGTAGATTAGAAGATAATACTTTGATGGACGAAGAAAAAGAAATGATACAACAAACAATAGAAGATACAGAATATCAAATTAATTCAGCTAATGAAATTGTTAAATTATTACACAGTGCAAAAACAAAGGAGAGGATCGATAATGAAAGAAAAGATTAAATACTTTAATGTCGTTCAAATTATAGGTAATATTTTATTATTAATATCAGTCATAGGTAGTTTTGTAGCGACTGGAAAAATACAGAACACAATGATAGGTCTATTTTGGTTTGCATTAACAATTAATATGTTAGGAATTACTTATTTCTTTGCTACTTGGACAAAGGGTGGTATAAATGCAGATGTAAAAAAATCAAAACAGATATTTAATGATTTAGACAACGTTGCAGTTACTCTAATTGTTGGTTATATGTTAGCTTACTTAATAATTATGTTTATAACTAATATGTCTAATGATATTAGAAATAATTTCTATTTAATTGGTGGCTCTTACATACTTACAGTTTTTGTAGAAGTTATATTATTTACAGTAGTAGAAAAGGCATATAAAGAAACAATAAAATTAGTGAAAAAAAATAATATAGGTAAAAATGACAGGAGTGACAGAAAAAAATAGGAGATACCCTCCCAAAATGTGCTGTCATAGTGTCATTTGTAATATCAAAAATAAACACCATAAGCTTGTAACTTGTGGTGTTTTTATATTGAAATTATCTCAAGAGGGTTTTCGTTTGTTATTTTTAGTTTGTATTTAGTTTCTAATAATTGCTTTATTTTATCGTAATCACAGTCGGCTACATAAAATTGTGATAAATCATTTAAAGCAGAGAAAACAATATCATCCATTTGCTCTCTAAAAAGAAAATTGTGTTTTATTCTTTCAGCAATATAATAACTAACATATTCTTCTAAAATATTATTATCTTTAAAGTGTTTAGTAAAAGCATTATCAAAGGTTTCGACTAATTTATCAAATTCTTCATTAGTTACTTGGTTTATATCATCTCTTATCATTTGTTGTTCCTCCTAAAAAATTAATTAGATTTATTTTTCATATCTTGTATAAAATCATCAATTAATAGTTCTAACTTTCTTACATCTTCTTTTGTTACTAGATAATTGTAATCTTTTTTTGATTTTAATACGTTATAGAGTATTTCTTCATAGTCTATACTGTTATTTTGCTTTTTTAAAACTAACTTATTGTTATTTAAGGTAATATTAATTAAATCATAATCTTTTATATTTAATATTTTTCTATACTCTCTAGGAATAACAATTCTTCCTAAATTATCAATTTTTCTAGTAAATCCAACATTTTCCATTTTCTACACCCTCTACGTTATTAATTTTATGCGAATATTGCATAAAAGTCAATATGCGACAAACGCATAATATAAAATGTTCTTGGTGGTAGATATGGAGCGATTAAGAGATTTGAGAGAAGATAAAGATTTAACACAACAAGAAATAGCTGATATGTTAGGTTGTTCTCAAACTACATACTCAAGATACGAAACTGGCGACTTAAATGTACCTATAGATATATTAAAAAAGTTAGCAAAGTTTTATAAAGTTAGTATTGATTATATTGTAGGAATAACTAATAAAAAGAATTGATTAATCTATGCGAATATCGCATAGATTTTAACTTATATAACTCGCTTAATCTAAAATTACTTTAGAGAAAGTGGATGTTAATATGGAAAGAATTAGAAACTTAAGAGAAGATAAAGATTTAAGTCAAAATGAAATTGCTAAAATATTGAATTGTTCGCAAACAACTTATTCAAGATATGAAACAGGAGATCTAAATATACCAGTTGACTCTTTAATTAAGTTAGCAATATATTTTAATACTAGCATTGATTATTTAACTGGACTTACTGATGAAAAAAAGCCTTATAAAAGGTCAGTAAGAACAGATAAATAAATTACTATACTAAAAAGTAAGTAGTAGGTTTGTAATCTACTATTTTTATTTTGGATTTAATGATATAATTATCTAAATGACAAATAGTGATTATAAGGAGAAATGAAATTTTATGAAGAAAAGAATTGTAATAATAGTATCTGTAATCGTGTTAAGTTTACTTATTATATGGTTTATAATAAATACATTATTTAGCAAAACTTTAACATGTATTAAAGATAATGATGGTTCTTTAGGAAATGTGTATCAAGAGTATAGCTTTACTGGATATGGTAATATTGTTAAAAGTAGAGAAAGATATGCAAAAATAAAAGATAATGAACGTCACGAAACAATTGATAAATATTATGAAATGTTAAAAGATGATAAAGAAGTTTATGGGATTAAAATAATAGATGATACTATTGAATGGCATTCAAAAACTAGTATGGTTAATTATAAGAATTTGGATAATTGTAAAGATAATGACGGAAATATATTGTTTTCAAAAATAAAACAGTTCTATGAAGAAGATGGATATGTTTGTAAATATTCATAATATTTAAAAAATGGATTATAATTTATAATTTATAATGAGAAATATGAATAAAAAAAGGAAGTAAGTAAATAATGAAAAAAACTTTATCAGTTATAGGAATTGTAATACTTTCATTAATAATAACATTTTTTATATTTGAAATAATGAGTTGGTATGATTTTGGTAGCTCTATAACAAATGTAGTATTATTTAGAATAATTATATGTTTTGTTATAATATTCATCATTTTATTAGGAATAATGTTTTTAATAAAAAAATCAAAGAAGAACTAATGTTATATCTTAAATTATATGTTTAGTTATTTTATATACCCTTGAAATGTTTCCTGTAATAAATGACTTTTACATTGTAAGCTATTAATGTGAAAGGAGAAAAAATTATGAATCAAGAAAAGATAGGCAAGTTTATTGCTAAATGTAGAAAAAATAAAAATATGACTCAACAAGAATTAGCAGAAAAATTAGGTGTTTCTGATCGTACTGTTGGAAATTGGGAAAATGGAAGAAATATGCCTGATTTATCACTATTTAAACCTTTATGTGATGAACTTGATATTTCGATTAATGATTTAATGAGTGGTGAGAAAATAAAAAAAGAACAGTATCAAGAAAAATTAGAAGAAAACATTGTTAATTTAACTGTTGACAATAAAAAAAGATTTAATAAAAGATTAAAATTATTTAGTTTTTTGCTTGTATTTCTTTTAATCATTTTTATCATTGCAGTTTATATATATAATTTTTATGAGATAGACGTTAGGTATGATGGAAGAGTAATGAAATGTAGTTTTAATGATAATGTTTTAACCTATAAAATTATAGGTAGTAGTGTTATGAAAACAGATTACGTTGAACGTACAATTAATGGGGAAAAATATATGTTTTTTCATAGTACAATTAATATATATAATAAACGACATAGTAATTGGGAATATGGTGAAAGTTTAGCAAAAGTAATTAACAATGAACAAATACCTTTTGGATTTGAATGGACCTTTGATGAAGAAAAAGATAAATCTCAAAAAATTTATGTTTATTATACGAATAAATCTCTTGAAAAAATAAATAAAATGACTAATAAAGAACTGAAAAAAGAACTTAAAAAATCATTTAAAATGTGTAGTAATGAGGTGTAGAAATGAAGAAAAAAATATATATAGTTTCTAGTATAATAATGTATGTTACAGCTATTTTAATATTATTATTTTATTCAATTATGACTTTTAAAATCCAACTTACTGAAATATCAAGATTAATTTTGTTATGTGGTAATTGTTTGTTCTTATATT
>DVKE01000010.1 GCA_018716225.1 Candidatus Onthousia faecigallinarum
TAGAAAAATATATTGATAAATTTTTATCATTAGAAAATCCAACAAGAGAATTAATTGTTAATTTAGTAGAAAAAATCTATATCTATCAGGATAAAACGATAGATATTATATTTAGTTTTAATAATAAAATGGTATAATATCCTTGAGGTGTTATAAAGATATGGATAAATGGAAATTTGCTGTTGATAATGAGGATCTTATAAATTTAGTTTTATTAGGTAAAAAAATAGCAACTACATCATTATTTAAAGGCAAAATTGAGCCTATAGGTGAAAAAAGTTTAATATTACATGATGATGATTCACCAGCTTGTATGATAATGATAAAAAAAGTTATTATAACTAAATTTAAAGATATAACTGAAGAAGAAGCAGCACTTGAAGGAGAAGGTGATTTATCGCTATCTTACTGGAAAGAAGTTCATAGAAACTTATTTTCAAACTTTACAAATTTTAACGATGATACATTAATTATGATGGAAATTTTTGAATTAATGGAAAAATATTAAGTTGAATGTTACATAAAAATTGTATCAGGTGATAGCTTATGGAGTATTGCGAATCGATTTGGGGTAAGTGTAGCTGACCTTCGTAATGCGAATAATCTTACTAGTGATGTTTTACAAGTTGGACAACGTCTCTTTATTCCTGGTGTCGGAGATATAGGGGAGGATAATGATAATAATCAAGAGGAAGAAATGACTTATGTAGTGCAGTCTGGTGATAGCTTGTGGAGTATTGCAAATCGTTATGGTATTAGTGTCGATGCTTTAAAAAATGCTAACAACTTAACAAGCAATGTTTTGAGCGTTGGTCAAGTTTTGGTGATTCCAACCGATGAAGAGGTTATTGTTCCTCCGGATACTTCCACGACTTATACCGTGGTGCGGGGAGATAGTTTATGGAGTATTGCGAAACAATTTGGAATTACTGTAGATGAGTTAAAAAGAGTCAATGGTTTAACCAGTAATACTCTTAGCATTGGTCAAGTGTTGGTAATTCCGAATGTTACTAGTGAAACTCCTTCTTCTCCTATTATTTATACGGTTCAAGCAGGTGATAGTTTGTGGAGTATTGCTAGCCGCTATGGAACAACCGTAGATATTTTGAAAAGTCTTAATAATTTAAGTAATAATCTATTACAAATTGGGCAACAACTGTTGATTCCTGCTTAGAAAGAAAGTCCTTTTTTTCTTGATAAACTCTTGTTGTTTTTTGTGTAAAAAAATGAAAAATTCGTTGCTTTTACAAGGCTTTCATGCTATTCTTAATATGTAAGCATGATAGATGTGCTTAAAATACAATAGGAGGTAAAATTTAAATATGAAAAAAGTAGAATTAGTTGAAGCTATTGCTGAAAAAGCAGGATTAACAAAAGCCGATGCAACTCGTGCTCTTGATGCCACGATCGAAGTTATTAAAGATGCATTAGCTCAAGGCGACAAAGTTCCTCTAGCAGGATTAGGAACTTTTGCTGTATCACAAAGAGCAGCTCGTGAAGGACGTAACCCTAGAACTGGAGCAACTGTTCAAATCCCTGCAAGAAAATCTGTTTCATTCAAAGCAGGTTCTGCTTTAAAAGAAGCTGTAAACTAAAAAGAAGCCATATGGCTTTTTTCTTTTGAAAATTTCCTTTCATAGACTTTAATCTTAGAATTTGATATAATATGTATGGTGATTGATTATATGCTGAAAACAGCCTTAAAAATGATAAAAACTATTGAGGATCATGGCTTTCAAGCTTACATTGTAGGAGGTTTTGTTCGAGATTATTTGTTAGGAATTCCTTCCAATGATGTTGATATTGCAACCAGTGCTACGCCAAAAGATTTGAAACATCTTTTTCAAGATGCTTGTTTATCGAATGATGATTATGGCTCTATTACCGTTATCTTTAAAAATATTCATTTTGAAATTACGACTTTTCGTAAAGAATTATCTTATAAAGATAATCGTAGACCTGATCAGATTATTTATATTGATAATTTAAAGGAAGACTTGAAAAGACGTGATTTTACGGTAAATACGATTTGTATGGATCAAAAGGGTAATATTGTAGACTTATTAGGTGGTTGTGAAGATTTGCAAAAGAAAATCATTCGTAGTGTATCAGATCCTTTTGTTCTGTTGGAAGAAGATGTGTTACGGATTTTAAGAGCTGTGCGTTTTGCGACTACCTTGCAATTCGAGTTAGATGATACTTTAAAAGAGGTAATTAAAGCAAAAAAATACTTATTGTCTCGCTTGTCTTTGAACCGAAAAAAAGAAGAGTTGGATAAAATATTTAGTAGTCCTTTTGCTATGCGAGGAATTGCTCTTTTGAAAGAACTAGGCCTTGATAAAGAACTTTCTCTTATTAAAATTTATCAGGTAAAGCCTTGTAGCCAAGTCATTGGTATTTGGGCAATGTTAGAAGTTGATGATATTTACCCATTTACTCGAAATGAGAAGACTTTGATGGAAGAGATTCGCCAGGTATTGGATTCTCCTTTGTCTTTTTCGAATCTTTATCATTATGGTCTTTATCCTTGTGTGGTGGCAGCTGAAATCAAAGACATTGATAAAAAGAAAGTAAATGAGGCTTATTTAGCTTTACCAATTCATCGGCGAAAAGATCTTGCTATTACAACAAAAGAATTGCTTAACTATCTAGAGGTAAAAGCAGGACCTTTTTTAAAACCTTTGTATCAAGAATTAGAGGAGCTTGTCCTTACGAGACAAGTGAAGAATGAAAAAGAGCTTTTGTTAGAAAAAGGGAAAGAACTTTTTGGGAAATTAGAAAGAGATGATAATAAATGAATAAAGCATTATGTAGTCAACTTTTAAAAAAGAAAACGGTTACAGTTCCTCTTTTCTTTTTTCAAAATTATAAGAAAATGAATTTGAGTTTGGAAGAATTTTTCTTTTTGATGTATTTAAAAGATCAGGGCGAGGTTTTTCTTTTTGATCCGAATGAAATGATGTCTGATTTAGGATATTCCATGATGGAGATTATGCAGCTTCTTTCTTCTTTGACGGATAAAAAAATGATCACGGTCGATTCTTTTAAAAATGAACATGGGATTATGGAAGAGAAGATTAATCTTAGTAGTTTTTATGAGAAATATACCATGTTAATCATGGAAGAATCCAATCAAGAAGAGGAAAAAAAGAAGGTCGATAACAGTAATTTGTTTGAAGCGGTAGAAAAAGAATTTGGAAGGACGCTTAGTCCAAGTGAAATCGAATTTATGAAAGCTTGGTTATCGAATTTTAAGGAAGAAGTGATTTTGGAAGCGGTTAAAGAGGCTTCGTTGAATGGAGTTTCTAGTGTGCGTTATATTGATAAGATTTTGTATGATTGGGATAAAAAAGGTTTAAAAACAAAAGAAGATGTGGAAGCGATGCTTTCAAATCGCAGAAAAGAGACTTCAGAGCCAGTAGAAGTTTTTGATTATGATTGGTTTGATGAAGATGAAGAAGACGAGTAGGGTAGAGAAGATGCAACAATATTTGGATTATCTATTTCCTGATCCACAGTGTGAACTTATATATCATTCTGATTATGAATTGTTGATCGCTGTTGTTTTGAGTGCCCAATCAACGGATAAAAGAGTAAATTCAGTTACACCTATTTTATTTCAAAAGTACCCTACTTTAAAGGCTTTAAAAGAGGCTTCTTTGGAGGATTTAGAAAATATTTTAAGACCGATTGGTTCTTATCATAAGAAAGCTTCTTATATCAAAGAAATTGCGCGGATTATTGTAGATGATTATCAAGGTTCTATGCCTTGTGATCGTAAAATTTTAGAGTCATTTCCGGGAGTGGGAAGAAAGACTGTAAATGTTGTTTTTAGTGAGTATTATCATATTCCTGCTTTTGCTGTAGATACCCATGTAGAGCGAGTTAGTAAAAGGTTGGGATTAGCGAAGGAGCAAGATAATGTTTTAACAATTGAAGAAAAATTAAAAAAAGCTTTTCCCAAAGAAGAATGGGGGAGGCGGCATTTACAAATGGTTTTATTTGGTCGTTATTATTGCAAAGCGATAAAACCGGATTGTTCTTCTTGCAAATTAAAAGAAATTTGTTTCTATCATACAAAGAAAAAGAAATGAGATTGGTTGCTCATTTCTTTTTTTATGTGTCTGTGTCGGTTCCAGTTCCGGTATCCCCTTGTAATGGTGGATCCGGAGTAGCTGGTTCTGTAATTGTAACTGTTATATTTTGTGTTTCTTTGGTTTCTCCATCATAGGTAAACCGATATTTTAAAGTGTAAGTTCCGGGATCCGATAAGGTTGTAGTAGTTAAACTATAGTTACCTTCAGGACCACTTAGACTTGATAATTTCCAATTGCTTGTTTGACTTGTTACATCACTACCATTATTCGTTACTGTTACATAGTTTTTAATACTACTAATGGTGAAGGATGAAGCATTGATGTTTTGTACTGATATTTTTAAGTTGGTACTTACTTTCTTTAATTCATAAGTAGCAGCATTGCTTTGCATTCCATCATAACTTCGATAGGTTGCTACTACTTTATAAGTTCCATACGGATTATCTGGATTATTGATGGTGTAAGAGGTGTTTGTGGTAAATCCTAATAAAGTATCGTTAAAGTAAACATTATAACCAAAAGATCCATAAGAGGAATCACTAGAGCTTGGTGTTACAGCATTCCAAGATAGGGTAACACGATTACTACTTGAATTATAGGAAGCGGTAAAGTTTGCTGGAGTAGATAACTGTTCTACTGCATGACTACTACTGCTTGGTTCATGACTACTACTGCTTGGTTCGTATCCTTTTTTAAAGTATTCATATACTACTGAGCCTCCATAACCTGCTGCTGCAACGCGAGCTGGATTACTTCCTGAGATAATTGGAAGTTTTACGACGCTATCTGGCATTTGGAAGGCTTGTTTGTCTTTTTCAAAGACTTCGTTTGCTAAAGCGGTAAATAAACGATCTCTTTGTATTGTTCCGGATAGGTTATGGCAATATAATCCTTGATTAACCATATCTTGATCCATATCAGTATAGCCATACCACATTGCAATAACGGTATTGGTGGTATAACCAATTACCCAAGAATCACGGATCGCATCATCGGCCATTCCATAAGCTTCGATCGTTTCCGAAGGCCAGTTTGTAGTACCAGTTTTCATTGCTACATTTTCCATCGCTCCGCCTCCAGTTACGGTAACATCATCAAGAATGCTTGTTATCATATAAGCGGTGGCATCACTCATTGCTTGACGTTTTACTTCTTTGTGTGTTTCTTCTTCTCCGGTGTCACGGTAGACAATCTTACTTACGGAATAAGGTTCATTATAATATCCTCCATTTGAGAAGGCAGCATAAGCGGCAGCCATTTGAAGAGAATTTACTCCGCCTTCCATGGCTCCAAGAGACACGGATTCATAAAGACTTCCGCTGTGTTCTTCTGGGTCAATTCCTAAGTTACTTACAAATTCAATTATATTTTCATCGTCGACTTTTTGGAAGGCTTTTAAGGCTGGAATATTTCGTGATAGTGCTAAGGCGCGGCGAATACTCATCTCTCCCATAAAGGTTCCATCCCAGTTGTTAATAGCTGGTCCATTGGTATAAGAATATGGTCCATCCACAAAAAGTCGATATTCTCCGTTGTCATTATAGCCGTAAGTAGAAGCATTGTTGTATTCAATTAAAGGTCCATAGTCAAATAGAGGTTTTGCAGTTGATCCAGGCTGCCGTTTAATCTCATCGCTTGTGGCGAGATTTAATTGATTGACTCCGGTTTTATTTCGTCCAGCTCCAATGGCTAGGATTTTTCCTGTTTGACTATCTAAAACAGTAACTCCACTTTGAATTACATCATTCACCCAAGTATAACTTTCTCCATTCATGACACGGTTTAAGCCATCTTGTTTTTCTCGATCTAAGTTGGTGTAGACTAATAATGGTACGGTATAAGCATTAATTCCATATTTATCTTCAATTTCTGCTACTACGGTATCAATATATCCTTGATATTCGGAAAGACCAGCATCGGCCTCACTGTTATAGTTTACTAAGCTTTCGACAGGGATGCTTTCCGCAATTTCTCTTTCTTCTTTGGTAATATAGCCATGTCGTTCCATTAAATATAAGACGGTATTTCTTCGCTTTGTTACCGCTTCCATATTTTCGGTGTTGGTTGGCTTATATAAGTTCGGTGCTTTGAACATTCCAGCAATAATAGCGGCTTCGGATAAGTTTAGTTCTTTGATGTCTTTATTGAAATAAACTCTAGCGGCTTGCTTAACTCCGTAAATATTATTTCCTAAGTTGTGGTTATTGACATAAAATTCAATGATTTGTTCTTTGGTATAATTTTTTTCCAATTTAAAGACAGCTAAATAAATATCGGTAAACTTACGAACAATTCCTTTAAAACCAGAATCTGCACTCGAGGTGAAACTATTTTTGATTACTTGCATGGATAGAGTAGAAGCTCCTCCGGCATCTGAATTTCCGGCGACTTGACCGAGGGATGCTTTTAAAAATCTTGGTGCATCAAATCCATTGTGTTGGAAGAACCTTGAATCTTCCGTAGCTACAATGGCATCGACTAATACTTCTGGAAGTTCATCATAAGTGATTTTATCTCTCATTTCACTTCCTAGTTTTTCAAACTCATTTCCATCCTTATCGTAGAGAATGGTGGGTTCTTTGGTATCAAGGTTTTTGACATCAAATTTTGGTGCTTGAACGACAATATATACCATAAATCCTATGACTGCTATTAAGATTAAGATGCCTAGGGACAGGACACAAATTAAAATAATATTGACGATCTTTTTTTTCTTAGGGTTATTTTTTACCTTATCTAATAACCTTGCAAGCCCAACTACAACTAAAATAGCAACTCCTAGAAGGACGGTTAGTAATCCTCCTAATAAGAAATAACTAATTATCATTAGGGCAATAAAAGCAATCCAGAATATTTTAGCGGCAGGACTCAGCGCTCTTCTTTCCCGTTTTTCTTTTGGTGCTGTTCTTCTTGGTACTTTTTGCTTTGTGGTACTTTTCTTTTTCTTTTGCATTATGATACCTCCAATATTCTTTTAATAATATCTAAATATTTTAATCTAGGGCTAAGAGCCTCTTCAATGAGATAGCCCTTTTCTTGAAAATAAGTTAGTGAAATCGATTTCCTTTTCTCTTTTTTGATATAATTTAAAAAGTCTTCGGCTGTTAGTAGAAAGGTAAGATTATTTAAGGAAAAACGAACAATGAGAAAGCCAATCCCACCATGTCTTGTAATATTTTCTAAATGTTTTATTTGATGGGGATGGATATTGGCTAGAGGAAAGGAAGTTTTGTTTTTGGTTTCCTTTGCTTCAAAGTCAATGTATTTTCCTTGATAGATTCCATTATAGTCCGTAGTGGATGGTTCTAGAAAAAAAGCTTCTTTAATGGTAGCTTGTTTTTGATTATTAAAATGAACCTTTGTAACTTTAATGGGTGTTGGTTTTTTATATATATATGCAATATCATGTTCTCTATAATAAAGATTCGATTCATTAATATCATCTTCTAGAGTCATTCCTCGATGACTGTAATTAATCAATTGGTGTTTCTCTTTTTTTATTCCAAGAGGGTAATTCACATCAATCACCTACTTTATATTATACAATAAGATAGGAAAGATTTCTATAGATTTCTTTTTTGTTTTGTCAAATAAAAAGCACTAGACAGTCTAGAGCTTTTTAGTCGTTGGTGTTTTACAATAAATTTTTGTTTCTTTCGCTTGTTTATACGGATTACAATAATCAATTGCTTCTTTAAAAATTGGTGCGATATGGCTGCTAATGTAAGCGGTGATTGTTGCATAATCTCTTTCAAGACGTTTAAAGCAATTCCAACAAGCTTCTCTTTGATCTCTTGTCATTGCATTTAAACTTCCGTCCTTTGCTTTTTTAAAAGTATAAGAAGTCTTTTCTTCCCCGTTGTTTTCCACGATTTCGATGGAATCTTTTTTTAACCAATAGATTGTTCTTCTATCTTTCTCTTCCATTCGAATTCGGTAAATATCTTTTTCTCCTTCCTTTTTTCTACGAAGAGAAAGAAATTTCTGATGTGTTTTATCTTTTAGTTGTAAGTGATCAATCATGAAATTCTTTCCATCTTGTTTTAGACTAAAAGAAATATCTTTTGCTTTACAACGAATTCTTTTTTCATCATCTGTTAAGATAGAAACATTTTCTTCTTTTCCTTGATTTAAGTTTTCTATGGTAACCCAACCTTTTCTTACCTTTACTTCTTTTCCTAAGGAATAGAATAGCTGTTGTTCTTTTTCGCCAGTTAGAAACTTTTCTATCCGAATCATAATATTATTTGTTTTCATAAACCCTCCTAAAAATGTATCAATAGTATAGATCAAAAAAAAGGACTTGTCAAAAAAAAGAGATCTTTGTCGAATTCCTTGTTTTTCTTGGGATTTTCCTTTATGATGATTTTGGTGATTTTATGAGAAATATCGATGTTATTTATTTTTTGAATCAAATGGAAGAAAATATTCGGATTGCGAAAAGAGAAGAGATTTTAGAAGTTCTATTGAAACAATTGACAAAATGAGGATTATCTGCGAAAATATAGAGTGTAAAGGGATTGGTGATAGAAATGTATCAGAATAAGATTTCACTTACACCACAAGAAATTTTAGAAAAAGATTTTAAAATTGATACTCGTGGTTATCGTTTAAAAGAAGTGGATCAATTTTTAGATGTTATTATTTCTGATTATGAACAATTTTATAATATCATTGATGCTTTAGAAAAAGAAAAAGCAGATCTTTTACGGGAGATTATGGCTTTAAAACAGGAATTGCGTAATGCGAGAATGAATGTAGAAATTGCTAAGAATTCTAGTGATACTTCAGAAATTAGCAATCTTGATATTTTAAGACGCCTTTCTCAACTTGAAAAGGCAGTATATGGAAAGGACGATGAGTAAGATATCACAATAAATATTTGGACAAGTGCTGGAATTTATTCTAGAGGAAAGTCCATGCTCACACAATTCTGTGATGATTGTAGTGTTCGTGCTTAGGGAAAAAATAACCTAAGGTAGTTTTTCATGAAAAGCTAACGGCTAAAAATACATCTAAGGGAGTTTCCTATGATGTATTTTTCTAACGTGCCACAGTGACGATGTTCTTGGAAACAGGAAAGTGAAACGCGGTAAACCCCACGAGTGAGAAACCCAAATTATGGTAGGGGAGCTTTCTTTTGGAGAAACAGAATCCAAAGAGGGACTATCGAAAGATGGTAGATAAATACTTGTCACCTACATTAGTAGGAACAGAACATGGCTTATAAAATATTTATTGATGAATGAGGTGCATATGAAAGAATTAGGCGAATATCTTAAACAGACAAGAAAGAATCATGGGGTTTGTTTAGAAGAAGCGGCTCATGATTTGAATATTAGTGTGGATGAGCTTGAGAATATAGAAAGTGCTAACACGAAAGCGTTTAAAGATATTTATGAATTACGACATTTAATTCAAGCTTATGCTAAATATCTTGGTTTGGAGCCGAATAAAGTACAAGATGAATTTAATGATTTCTTGTTTGAAAAAACTTCGAAGCTTTCTTTAGAAGATATTATGGAAGCGAAACGGAAAAGAGAAGAAGATGAGAAATCCCAAGTAAAAAAGGTTCGTTCTCCTTATACCAAAATATATAAAAGAAAAGTGAAAAAATGGCCTATTATCTTAGGTATTGTTCTTTTTCTTTTCTTAATTATTTTAGCAGTCGTAATTATAAAAGCAGTAATAAAGGAACCTGCAATGAGCACAGAATTGAAGGGATGGGATCAAAATGAATACACCTACAAAATTAACTGTTTCTAGAATTGTTTTAACCATTGTTATGATTTTTATTCTATTGTTTCCTTTTTATGATATTGGCGTAGAATTTCCCCGGTTGCTTATTGGGGGTATTTATGTTAAAAGTGAGTATCTTGTAGCGGGAGTGATTTTTTTGATCGCTAGTCTTACTGATTTTATAGATGGGTATTTGGCTAGAAAAAATCATCAAGTAACGGATCTTGGAAAAATGCTCGATGCGATTGCAGATAAAGCTCTTGTGAATAGTGCTTTGATTATTTTAGCAGTACAGGGATTTGTTCCTGCTATTATTCCGGTTGTTGTTATTTTTCGAGATACGATTGTGGATGCGATTAAAATGGAAGCTTCTAGTAAAGGCAGGGTAGTGGCAGCGATTGGTTCGGGGAAAATTAAGACAGCTACGATGATGATTGGTTTGGTTTTAACCTTCTTTTATAATCTACCTTTTGAAATGTGGAATTTACGTATTTCGGACTTTTTCCTTTATTTTGCGATGATTATGTCCATTGTTTCGATGATAGAGTATTTTAATTTGAATAAAAATTTAATTTTTAAGAAAAAAGAGGAAAGTGAGGGAATTTAAGTTTACTTTTCTTTTTTTTCGGTCGTTTTTTGGCTCCTTTTTATTTATTCAAGCTTTTTCCTTCGGGAAAAAAGAGTTTTAAGTCAAACTTTTGTTCGAAAAAGGCCTTGACTTTTTTTCTTTTCCCCTTTAGAATGAGGTTATAAGTGATTTATCAAGGAGGATTTTATGAGTAAAACAACGACAACTGCAAAGACAGATAAAAATTTACAACAGGTGTTAGCGGATATTGAAAAACAATTTGGAAAAGGCTCTATTATGTGTCTTGGAGAAAACACTCATATGAAAATAGATGTAGTTTCTTCGGGATGTTTAAGTTTGGATGTTGCTCTTGGAGTAGGTGGTTATCCTAAGGGGAGAATTGTAGAAATTTATGGGCCAGAGTCTAGTGGAAAAACAACTTTTGCTTTGCATGCGATTGCGGAGGTGCAAAAGGCAGGAGGAAGAGCAGCTTTTATTGATGCGGAACATGCTTTGGATCCTGTTTATGCGAAAAGATTAGGAGTCAATATCAATGAATTGTTACTTTCTCAGCCAGACACAGGGGAACAAGCTCTTGAAATTTGTGAGGCTTTGGTTCGTAGTGAAGCCATTAATATGGTGGTAATTGATTCGGTGGCGGCTTTAGTACCACAAGCAGAAATTGATGGGGAGATGGGTGATTCTCATGTGGGATTACAAGCAAGATTAATGAGTCAGGCTTTAAGAAAATTATCTGGTACGATTAGTAAAACAAATACTATTGCGATTTTTATTAATCAATTAAGAGAAAAAGTTGGAGTGATGTTTGGAAATCCTGAAACAACTCCTGGTGGAAGGGCTTTAAAGTTTTATGCTTCGGTTCGTCTTGATATAAGAAGAAATGAACAAATTAAAATAGGAGATAAAGTCGTTGGAAATAAAACAACGGTAAAAGTAGTAAAAAATAAAGTAGCTCCACCTTTTAAAACAGCGGTTGTAGATATTATGTATGGAGAAGGTATTTCTAAAGAAGGAGAATTGGTTGATTTGGGTGTAGAGGCTGGTATTATTGATAAATCAGGGGCTTGGTTTTCTTATCAAGGGGAAAAGTTAGGACAAGGAAAAGAAAATGTTAAATTAATGTTAAAAGATACTCCAGATTTACGAGCAGAAATTGAAGATAAAGTAAGAGAATATTATGGAATTAGTTTGAAGAAAGAAAAGAAGGAAGAAAAATAGACTCTTAATTTTCTTTCTTCTTTCTTTTGCTTAACTGTTTTGTGTTTGAAATGGGTTCCATCTTGACAAGGCTTTTTTTTAAACTTACAATAGAATTGGATTATGGTTGAACTGAAAGGTTTAAATATATCTAGAAATGGAGGCAGTTATGAACAATATCGTATTCTCCATTTTACTCATTATGATTGGATTGGTTTGTGGGTTTGGATTAACATTATTAGTTAATCTATTGCGTGAAAATGCAACTTCAAATAAGATTGCCCTTATGTTAGAAGAAGCGAAAAAAAATGCGGAAAAGGTAAAGCGCGATACCATTATGGAAGCGAAGGAGAAAGCTTATCAGTTAAAAAACGATGTAGATAAAGAGATAAAAGAGAAAAAAGCAGAGTTAAAAGAAACAGAAAATCGTCTTTTACAACGTGAAAATAGCATGGATAAAAGAGATGAACTTTATCAAAAACGTGAAGCTACTTTAGATAGTCGTGAAGAAAAATTAACCCAAAAGCAAAAAGAAATTCAAGAAGAACAAGGTAAAGTGGAAGAATTAAAGAAACAGCAACTTGATTTGTTAGAACAGATATCTGGATTTAGTAAAGAGAAAGCTCATGATTTAGTCATGAAAAATGTGAAAGAGGCGATGAGTCGGGAGATTGCTCTTTATATTAGTGAACAAGAGACCGAGGCAAAATTAACGGTTGAGAAAAAATCCAAAGAATTAATTGTAACGTCTATGCAAAAATATGCATCGGATATTGCAAGTGATCAGACGGTTACCGTCGTGTCTCTTCCAAATGAAGAAATGAAGGGACGATTAATTGGCAGGGAAGGAAGAAATATTCGAACGATTGAAGCGGTAACGGGGGTAGATTTAATTATTGATGATACTCCAGAAGCGGTTGTATTATCTAGTTTTGATCCATTACGTCGGGAGATGGCCCGAATTATGCTTGAAACATTAATTAAAGATGGAAGAATTCATCCGACTCGGATTGAAGAGGTTTATGACAAAGTTTGTAAGGATATGAAAGATAAAATCATGGAGTATGGAAATGAGGCTTTGTTTGAGTTAGGAATTACGAAAATGGCGCCAGAGCTTATTGAGTTAGTTGGAAGACTTCATTTTCGAACGAGTTATGGTCAGAATGCTTTGCAACATTCTTTAGAAGTGGCACAACTTTCTGGTTTGCTAGCAGGAGAAATTTCTGAGGATGTAACTTTAGCGAAAAGAGCGGGACTTCTTCATGATATTGGAAAAGCAGTTGATCATGAAATAGAAGGAAGTCATGTATCGATTGGAGTAGAGCTTGCTAAAAAATATGGAGAAGGAGAAGTGGTTGTTAATGCCATTGCTTCTCACCATGGTGATACGGAGGCTACGAGTGTCGTTGCTAGTTTGGTTGCGGTAGCTGATTCTTTATCCGCTTCGCGTCCAGGGGCTAGAAATGATTCTTTAGAAAACTATATTAAACGATTGAGTGATTTAGAAAATGTAGCAAATGATATCGAGGGGGTTGAAAAGGCTTATGCTATGCAAGCAGGTCGGGAACTTCGAGTCATTGTAAAACCTGAAGAAGTGGATGATTTAGAAGCGCATCGGATTGCACGTGATATTAAAGAAAAAATTGAAGCGACTTTGAAATATCCTGGGACGATTAAAATTACAGTTGTTCGGGAGACAAGAGCGCAAGAAGAGGCAAAATAAAAGTCAAAGGAAATTAAACGTTTTCTTTGACTTCTTTTTTTACATCTAATAAAATTGGTAAAATGATCGGCCTACGTCCAGTTAGTTCTAAAATATATGGGGTAAGCTCAATACTAAGTTGATTTTTAATATCATTAAAGGTGGCATTTTTATCACTTAATTTCTTATTAATAATATTTGTGGCTAGAGTTTCGATCTTCTTTAGTAATTCTTCATTTTCATTGACTAGGACAAAACCTCTTGTAGTGATATTTGGATGAATTAATAGTTTTCTTTTTTTACTATCAATATTGGCAATAACTACAAGGATTCCATCGTTTGCCATGATTTTGCGATCTCGTAAAACGGCACTTCCTACTTCTCCAATTCGGCTACCATCAACATAAATGGCACTATTGGGATAACTTTCTCCCCGAGTAATTTTATGATTTTTCAAAATTAGAGAATCTCCGTTCTTTAGAATAAAAGTATTTTCTCTTGGAATGCCACATTCAATTCCTAGTTCTGCATGTTGCTTTAGCATGCGATAATCTCCGTGGAAAGGCATTAAGTATTTTGGCCTTAAAAGTCGAATCATTAATTTTAATTCTTCTTGATTGGCATGACCAGAAGTATGTAGATTGTTAACTGTCATATTGGTAAAGACTCTAACACCTTTTAGATAAAGTTTATTAATCGTTTTGGAAATACTAAGGGCATTTCCTGGAATTGCACTAGAAGAAAAAATTACAATATCATCGGGTCTTAATTTGATTTGTTTATGAGTTCCATCGGCAATTCTTGATAAAGCAGCAAGTGGTTCTCCTTGAGATCCTGTACATAAAATGGTTACTTCTCCTGGTTTTAAATGATTGGCTTCTTCGGCACTGATTAAAAGTTCTTTGTGATCGATATAACCACCTTTGATAGAAATATCAATATTGTTTTCCATGCTACGTCCAAAAACGCAGATCTTACGATTATGTTTATAACATGATTCAAAAATGTGTTTTAAACGATAAATATTAGATGCAAAAGTTGCAATAATAATACGATTGTATTTATATTTGTCAAAAATGTCGGTTAGGGCATCGTCGACTCTTGATTCACTGATAGACATTCCTTCGTTTAAAGCATTGGTACTATCACTAATTAATAAATCAACGCCTTCATGTCCTAATGCGGCCATTTTATATAGGTCAGCCATAGGTCCGATAGGGGTTAAATCAAATTTAAAATCTCCTGTTGTTACGATTCTTCCATTTGGTGTAGTAATAGAAATACCATGAGAATCTGGGATCGAGTGTGTTGTACGGAAGAATTCTACTTCCATATTTTTAAATTTCACTTTGGTATTTTCATCATATACATATAAATTATCAAAACGAATATTACGATCCTGTAATTTTAAACTGATCAATTCTTTTGCTTGATTTGGAGCATAAATTGCTTTTATATTAACGCTCTGTAATAAAAATGGAATTGCGCCGATATGATCTTCATGCCCGTGCGTAATAAAAAGGGCTTTGATCTTACTTTCGTTTGTCTTTAAAAAAGAATAGTCTGGTAAAACATAGTCAATTCCTAAAAGTTCTCCTTCTGCAAAAGAAACGCCTGCATCAATAATAATAATTTCATCATCTTGCATGATACAGTACATATTACGTCCTACTTCTCCTAAGCCACCTAAAACAATTATTTTTGTTTCATTTGACTCTTTTTTCATAATTCTCCTTTCTAATAACACTAAAGAACTAACCGAGATAAATTATACTATATTCTTTTGAGTTTGTCTAGTGTCTTCTTTTATGTCAAGTAAGACAGCTACTTTCTAGGAATAGAGAGAGAAAGCAAAAAATCTTTGAAATATGTGTTAAAAATACTTGCTTTTTCCCCTTTTTTATGCTATATTATTAGCACCAAGTGTTTAGGGGGAGGATTATTATGAAAACACGGAAGAGGAATTTTAAGAAAATTGGGATTCTTTCACTTGTGGCCATTCTTGTAGTAACTTTAATTTCTACATTTATGATGAATACACAAGCAGAAGGAAATGTACCATCATCTTTTGTTGCCAACAGTCAATATGGTATTGGCGATTTAATTGCCAATTATCACTTCGGTAAACTTTATAATACTTCTACTGGAGCTTATGTATATTGTACAGACTATCATAAGACTACACCACATTCAGAGCCTATGAATCTAGTAGGAGAAGCATCTTCAGGAATTGCTTATATCTTAGCGAACGGATATCCAAATGTAAGCTTTACGGGTAATAGTGATTATGACTATTACATTACGCAAACCGCAGTATGGTGGTATTTGGATGAATCGACTGGATCAAACAATATTTCAAATGAATTTAAAACGGGTGCAGACCCATATAATCTAAGACAATATGTAGTGGATTTGGTAAATCGTGCCAAACAACATCCAAATTATGCACAACCAAGTTTAAATATTAACAATAGTGATTCAACAATGCATTTGTCAAGTGATAAAAAATATTACGAATCAAATAATATTAGCATTAGTGGTGAATCTTTAGGAGATAGTTATACTGTTTCTTTGGAAAATGCACCAAGTGGCGCAGAAGTAGTTAATGCTAGTAATAATGTAGCAGGAAACTCTTTCGCTACAAATGAATCATTTAAAGTTCGTATTCCTGTTTCTAGTGTGACGGGTACCGATTTAAGTGTTAATATTGCTGTCCATGCTAGCTCTACTGTTAATAAAGCTTATCAATATCAAGCTGCAACTTCGACTGTTCAAAGTGTATTTGGTGGAGCTTTGTATCCAGAAACAGTGGGATTAGATGCTAAAACAACCGTAAATTTAACAACAAGTAAAGTTTCTATTGTGAAAATTGATAGTTCTACCGGAAAAGCTTTAGCAGGAGCTCATTTAGTTCTTACAGATAGCAACGGTAATACTGTTACAGAGTGGGATACGACAGAGAATGCCCATGTTATTAAGAACTTAGCAGATGGAACTTACACTTTAAAAGAAACAAAAGCACCCAGTGGATATCAATTAGTAGAAGATCCGGTAACTATTACTATTGGTCCGGGCAATCGTAATATTCAACTTAAATTTGGAAATCAAAAAATTGAGAAGAAAGTAACGATTATTAAAGTAGATAAAGATACGGATCAACCAATTAGTGGAGCAAAATTGGTGATTAAAGATGCTAATGGTAATACAGTAAAAGAATTTACTTCAACAACAGAACCTTTTGTTCTAAAAGGTCTTGCAGATGGAAATTATACAGTAGAAGAAGTAGAAGCACCAAGTGGCTATAAAAAATCAGATGAAGTATATAAATTCACAATTAGTGATCAAAATAGTGATGTAACGGTTCGTTTTAAAAATGAGTCTATCGAGAAGAAAGTAACAATCATTAAAGTGGATAAAGATACTGGTAATCCAGTTAGTGGAGCCAAACTAGTTCTTAAAGATGCTAGTGGTAATACGGTAAAAGAATTTACTTCATCGGTAAAACCATTTGTGCTAAATGGACTTCCTGATGGTGATTATAGCGTCGAAGAGTTAGAAGCACCTAGTGGCTATAAAAAATCAGATGAAGTATATAAATTCACAATTAGTGATGAGAATAACAACGTAACCGTTCGTTTTGAAAATGAATCTATTGAAAAGAAAGTAACAATCTTAAAGGTAGATCAATCTACTGGAAATCCGTTAGCTGGAGCTCATCTGGTTGTTAAGAATGCAGCTGGAGAAGTAGTGGCAGATTTTGTAACTACTGAAGATAATTATGTTATTAATGGCATCAGTGATGGAGATTATACCATTGAAGAAGTTGAAGCTCCTAAGGGATATCAATTAGCTACTGAAGTATATAAATTCACAATTAGTGATGATACACCAAATGTTAGTGTAACTGTTGAGAATATTCCAGAAGTAGAAGTACCGTTTACTGGAAGTAATAATTCAATGATTCCAATGATCTTTGGATTAACAATTTGCCTTGCAGGAGTCGGAATGGTATTATACTATGAGAAAAGACAAAGGTTACAATAAAAGCAAGTAAAATCTTGAGGTAAAAGCAAGAAAAACTTGCTTTTTTTTAACTTTTATGATATAATATAGCCACAAATGGATAAGGGGGAGTTGAAATGGTAATATGTTTTTCTCCCTACTTAAAAAAGAATAGATAGGGTAGGTGGTTTCTATGACAAGAATAAAGCATAAGATATCTCCTAATGTTATTGCTCTTGTAGCAGCAGCGATTATTGTATTGGGTTTATTCTTTACTCTTTCAAGTTTTATCGATGAGAAACGTTTATTATCCTTTGATTATATGAATAATCAATTTTATGATGATGAACAGATTGTTGATGATGTTTATACAACGAATGTTTCTTCAGAAGATAGTTCATCTGATTCAACTTCTAGTTCTTCTGTAACGAGTAATTTAGAACACTATATTGGTTATTTGGAAATTCCGAAATTAGGATTTCGAAGAGGATTTTATAATATCGATTCTGCTCTTAATACGGTAGAAGCGAATATTGAAGTTATTAAGGGAAGTTCTATGCCAGATGTAGAAAATGGTAATTTAATTATTGCGGGGCATTCTGGCACTGGTTGGAAAGCGTTCTTCAATGATCTTCATCTTCTTGAAGTAGGCGATGAAGCAAGAGTATTATATCAAGGAAATACCTATATCTATCAAATTACAAATATTTATAAGGATAAAAATACGGGTCGTTTAGCAATTAAACGAGATTATAATAAAACAACATTAACATTAGTTACTTGTACCAACAATGATAGTTCTACACAAACTATTTATATTGCAGAATTGTTAAGGGTAGAATAAAAATAAAAGGGGGTGTTGGTGATGAGTCCATTATCGTTTTTTCGTAAGATTGAAATGGTTTGGGAAGTTATTTCTTCCTCTCCATTATATGGAATTGCTTTCTTTGTTTTGCTATTTCTTGTTATTCTATTTAGTACGACCAATAAAAGCAATGCTAAACAAAGTAAAAAGACATATTTTCTAATTTATTTAGCAGTTGCTATTTACTTTCTCATTCAATATGGAAGTAGTATTGGAACTATGATTGATTATGCAATTAATCAAATGTTTCTATCTTATTATTTTCCTAATATTGTCATTTATTTAGGAATGATAATTATTGCAAATATTATTCTGTGGAAAACGTTGTTCAGTAAGAAAGCAAATCGAGTGATTCGAATCTTTAATTCTTGTTTTTATGGAATTTTAACTTATTTGTTTATTTTGGTTGTTTCTTTAGTTCAACAATTAAAATTAAATGTTTTTCAATTAGAAGAAATGTATAGTAGTAATCAGGTTCGAAGTTTATTAGAACTTAGTATGTTCTTCTTTGTTATTTGGATGGCAATTCTGATTGTTTATGCTTTGATTCGAAAACATCAACAACGGAAGATGCCAAAAGAAGAAAGTCCAAAAGATTACACTATTATTTCACCCTTTCAAACGTTTACTCCTTATAAATTAGTTACTAATGCTGCACCTCAACATCAAACAACACCACCAACACCAGTAGAAGTTGTTCAAACACCGGTAGTAGAACCAGTGAAGAAAGAGGAACCATTTACTTTGGAAGAGTATAAAGTCATGCTTCAAATTTTAAAAGAAGAGAAAGCGAAAGAAGAGGCACAGAAGAAGAAACAAGCAGAACCTTCTTATGATGCATTAACAGATCTTTATAAAAGTATAGAAGATTAGGCATAGCTTAATCTTTTTTTCATATATTATAATGGTGATATAAGATGCTTAGTGAGGAACAGTTTATTGTACAATCTTTTAATAATGGTTTATTTTATTTAAGAAGTATTCGTGATTATTGTGTTAATATACAATTATCTTTTTATAAAAATAATGGGGATTATAGTAGGAGGGCTGAAGCGTTAGCGAAAAGATGCGAGGCTTTATGGCGAGAAATTATAACTGCTACCGAAGGATTTGTTCCATCTTCTTCTTTACAATATCAACTTTTTGTAACGAAGTTTACTCTTCCTTGTGAACAGCTTACAGAAAAATTGTTTGGTATTACTTTAGCGACTGACATTACAGAAGATCAACTTGAGTTGAAAGCAAAAGATAATTTTGAAAATCCTTCTTTGGAACTTTTAAATCAGGTACAATCTATTAACCAAAAAGCTTCCTTGCTTGTTGTAGATTTTCTTAATCTAGCATTAGAAATAAAAGATAAATTAATCTCAAACGAACTATTTTCTTATAGTTATCCTTCTCTTTATGACTATATGATTGGAAATGTTAGTACTTATCAGAATGTATTGGAGCGGTTAGAGAAAGGAATTGTGGCTGATCCTGTTTATATTACCAATCGGGAATTCAATGCTAATAGTATGATGTATGCGATATTACTTTTTCTAAGTGGTTTTATCAATACAAGTGAAAAAGACTATTTGGATGAATTAGATAGGTTGATTCCAGCTTATTCCCGTCTTCTTATTGATTTTCAAGCGTTACCTCTAAGTCCAGAGAATCAAAGGGCTTTAACGGAAAGAAGTCTTAATTTGGTTCAACAACTTTTGAAATTAATGGAAAATATGTTACAAGATTTATTAGAGGCAAATTTATATTTTATTGTGGAACCTTTAATGATTGATCAATTTTATACCGATGTTAATTTTGTTTCTTATCAATTAAATGAAATTGAAGAAACACAAGAGAATTTTTAGAAGGGAAACCTTCTTTTTTCATCTTTTAAACTTTTGTAAGATCTGATACAATGGAAGTAGGAAATAGAAGGTGTATGACATGCAATTAGATAAATTAAATGAACAACAAAAAAAAGCGGTCCTTTATCATGATGGACCTCTTCTTATCTTGGCTGGAGCAGGATCTGGGAAAACACGAGTATTAACGATGAAGATTGCTTATGATATCGAAGAGTTACATGTTTCTCCAAGAGAAATATTAGCGATTACCTTTACCAATAAAGCGGCAACGGAGATGAAAGGAAGAGTCTATGATTTAATTGGAAGTGCGGCGAAAGAGATTCAAATTTCAACCTTTCACTCTTTTGGTTTAAAATTATTAAGAGAAAACTATGATAAATTAGGTTATAAAGCAAATTTTGTAATTATGGATAGTGATGATTCTATTACGATTGTGAAAAAAATATTAAAAGAATTAAATTATGATCCAAAGATTTATAATCCGAAAGCGATTCGGAATAAAATAAGTAATTGTAAAAATGAATTAATGGCTCCTAAAGATTATGAAAAATATGCCGTAGGGGATTATGAAAAAGTAGTGTTGGAAGTATTTTATAAATATGAAAATAAATTAAAGACTAGTAATGCTATTGATTTTGATGATTTACTGCTCCTACCTATTCGTTTGTTTCGGGAGCATCCTGAGGTGTTACAATATTATCAAGAGCGTTATCGCTATATTTTTATTGATGAGTATCAGGATACGAATGAAGCTCAATATATTTTAAGTAAAATGATTAGTGCAAAATATAAAAATATTTGTGTGGTAGGAGATGCCGATCAAGCGATTTATGGCTTTCGAGGAGCTAACTATAAAAACATTCTAAACTTTGAAAAAGACTATCCTAATGCTTTAAGTATTAAATTAGAGCAGAATTATCGGTCTACTAAAAATATTTTGGATGCTGCAAATTGTGTGATTCGGCATAATCAAAGTAGGAAAGAAAAGAATCTTTGGTCCTTAAAAGGGAATGGGGAGAAGGTTACTTATTACCGGGCTTATGATGAAAAAGATGAAGCACATTATGTCGCTCAAGAAATTAAAAAATGTATCAACGAAGATGTGGATTTAAGTGAAATTGCGATTCTTTATCGAACCAATGCTCAGTCCCGAGTAATGGAGGAAGAATTACTTAAAAATAGTATTCCTTATCGGATTGTAGGAGGACTTAGTTTCTATGCTAGACGAGAAATTAAAGATTTACTAGCTTATTTAAAATTAATTTATAATGAAAAAGATGATGTTAGTTTCCTAAGAGTCATTAATACTCCGAAAAGAGGAATTGGGTTAAAGACCATTGAAAAGTTAACTCTAAAAGCAGAAGAGGAAAACTGTAGTTTGTTTGAAGTGATCACTGGGGGAAAAGAGGAGAGTTTTAAAGACATGATTCTTGAGTTACAGAAAATAGCGAATCAAGTAACCTTAACGGAGTTGATTGATAAAGTCCTCGATGCTAGTGGTATGAAAAAAGAGCTTGAAAGTGAAAAGAGTCTTGAAGCAGAAATACGGTTAGAGAACTTAGAAGAGTTTAAGTCTATTACAAAAGCTTTTGAAGAACGAGAGGGTCTTGTTTCTTTGGAAGATTTCTTGTATGAAGTAAGTCTTGTCAATGATAAAGAGGAATATAAAGATTCAAGAAATAAAGTGAGTTTAATGACTGTACATTCGGTAAAGGGGCTTGAGTTTGATATTGTCTTTGTCATTGGAATGGAAGAAGGAATCTTTCCTCATATGAATAGCTTGATGAGTAATAGTGAGATTGAGGAAGAAAGACGTCTTTGTTATGTAGCGATTACAAGAGCCAAAGAAAAACTCTATCTTGTAAATGCACGTAGAAGGACATTGTTTGGACGCGATCAAATTAATCCACCTAGTAGATTCTTAGGAGAAATTGATGAGAGGCTATTAGATAGTAATGTTCATAAAGATGAGATATTGGAAAAGAAAATAGTGGAAGAAAAAGACGTTTTACGGGATGAAGATGTGGATTACCAAGTAGGAGATTATGTCGTTCATGATACTTTTGGAGCTGGAAGAGTCGTGGAAGTAACCAATTCTTTGGTATCGGTTGCTTTTAAGCATCCTTATGGGATTAAAAAATTGATGAAGAATCATAAAAGTTTGACCAAAGTTTAGGAGGGTGAGGGAAATGGAAGAAAAATTAAAACAAAATTATCAATTGTATATTAGTAGAATAAATGGGGGAAGATTAGGGGGCTCTTTCATTAAATATAATTATACGGGAGGAATTGAAGATTTGATAGAAGTCACACCAACTGCTCTTGCTTCCGTTTTATATTTAATGCCAACGGTTGCGAATCAATTAGAGTATGGACAAAGATTTGTTTTAAGCTTTAATGAGGAAGAACATGTTTATGAGGCTTATGTCGAAGAAAGAAAGACGGAAGGTCCTTATTGTGAGTTTGTTGGTTATGAGACAATTAAAAAAAAGAAGGATCCTACTCTAGCTTGTAGTATGACAAAATTAGAGGAGAGTTCTTTAGCGGAGCATTTTGATTCTCCCATTTTAAGAAAAAAAATAAGTCATCATCTTGAAGAGAAAATGAAACAAGGGTATGATTTGTGGATTCGTCATGATGGTATGGGAAAATTGGATGCGGCTTTAATTACGATAAAAGAAAATGAAGCTTTTGATTTTATTGGATTAGAGGAAGAAAAGATAAATTTAATACAATCTTTTTCGACTTTAGAAAAAGAATTATATAAAGGGGGAAGTACGAGGAGTTTTTTGGTTCATTATGATAAAGCTCAAGATGGATTTTATGCTTCTTTAAAGGAAATGAATTACTGCTCGGATGGAAGTAATCGTGTTTTTTGGAATCCTTTAGAGGAAGTAGAAGGAAAAAGCTTACAAGGTACTTTTTATTTAATGAATCGAGAGATAAAAAAAGAAAATGAGAAAGGAAAGGAATTAAAGAAATGTCAAAGACCTTATTAGTAATGGCGGCTGGTATGGGAAGTCGTTTTGGGGGGTTAAAACAAATTGAACCGATGGGGCCAAGTGGAGAGTTTTTGATCGATTATTCGGTTTATGATGCTTTGAAAGCAGGCTTTGATAAAGTTGTTTTTATCATTAAAAAAGAAAATTATGATTTGTTTCAAGAAACGATTGGCAAACGAGTGGATTCTCATGTGAAAGTAGAATATGTTTTTCAGACGAATGATAATATCCCTTTGGAATATCAAGAATTACTAAAAACAAGAGAAAAACCATTAGGAACTGCTCATGCTATTCTTTGTGCCAAAGACAGTATCGAAGAACCTTTTGCGATCATTAATGCCGATGATTTCTATGGACGAGATGCTTATTTTGTCGCATCACGTTATCTTGATACCATTAAAAAAGATCATTATGGGGTAGTAGGGTATCAAGTGTCTCATACCCTTAGTCCGAATGGATCGGCGAAAAGAGGAGTTTGTAAAGCGAAAGATGGGAAATTAGAAGCGATTATAGAAAGCTCCGTAGAAAGAGTAGATGGTAAAATTATTGCAAAACCGCTCGATGGTAGTTCTTCCTTTACGGTGGCAGAGGATTCGATTGTCTCGATGAATTTGTTATTGTTTACCCCCGCTTTGTTTCCTTATTTGGAAGAAAAGTTAAACTCTTTTTTAGAAAAGCATGAACAGGATTTAAAGAGTTGTGAGTTTTTAATTCCTGATGTGATTGAAATGGCCATTCAAGAGGGAAAAGCTGTCGTTGATTTATTAAAAACAGATGCCGTATGGCATGGGGTAACTTATAAAGAAGACAAGGAAGAAGTTGTAAAGGCAATTCAAGCTTTGGTGGACGAAGGAGTTTATAACAATCCATTATGGTCTTAAGAAAGGGGTGTCTTCTATGAATTTAATGTCAAAGGAAAGAATGGATTATTTAGTTGATTTATTGAATCAAGCGAATTATGATTATTATGTCAAAGATGATCCAAAGATAACGGATCAAGAGTTTGATAAATATTTAAGAGAATTACAGGAGATTGAACGACTTCATCCCGAATGGAAGAGAAAGGATTCTCCAACGGAACATGTAGGTGGAGAAGTGATTGATTCTTTTCAGAAAGTAGAGCATCGTATTCCGATGCTTAGTTTGGGTGATGTTTTTAATGAAGAGGAGATTGTGACTTTCTTAGAAAGAATTGAAAAAGAAGGATTTCATCCGAAATATGTGTGTGAATTAAAAATTGATGGTCTTTCGGTTTCCTTACGTTATGAGGATGGTATCTTAGTCCAAGCGGCAACCCGGGGAAATGGGGTTGTGGGGGAAGATATTACCCATAATGTGAAAACGATTAAGAGTATTCCTTTAAAGTTAAAACAAAAGATTTCTATTGAAGTTCGGGGCGAAATCTTCATGAGTAAGAAGACGCTTGAAAAGTTAAATCAAGAGAGGATAAAAAAAGGATTAACTCCTTTACAGAATACCCGAAATGCAGCGGCGGGATCGATTCGACAATTGGATTCTAAAGTGGCAGCGGAAAGAAATTTAGATGCTTTTTTATATCATTTACCCAATCCTTTGGATTATGGAATTCATACGCATCATGAAGCGCTTGCTTATTTAAAAGAGTTAGGATTTAAAATTAATCCGAATAATCGAGTGGTCAATAATATTCATGAGGTTATGGAGTATATTCATGAAAAGGGAAAGATTCGTGCTTCTCTTCCTTATGATATTGATGGTATTGTCATTAAAGTGGATTCTATCGATGATCAAGTAGAGTTAGGTTATACGGCGAAAACCCCACGTTGGGCTATTGCTTATAAGTTTCCAGCGGAAGAAGTGTTAACAAGATTAGAAGATATTGTTTTTACGGTAGGAAGAACCGGGCAAATTACGCCGAATGCGATTTTGGAGCCCGTGATTGTGATGGGTAGTACGATTTCAAGAGCTACTCTTCATAATGAAGATTATGTCAGGGAGAAAGGTTTAAAGATTGGGGATATTGTTTCGATTCGTAAAGCAGGTGATGTAATTCCCGAGGTTGTGGAAGCGAAAGTAGAAAGAAGAACGGGCAAAGAAAAAGATTTTGTGATGATTAAAGAATGTCCTATTTGCCATACTCCTTTGATAAAAAAAGAAGGACAAGTGGATTATTATTGTCCTAACGTTACTTGTCCGGCACGGCATGTGGAAAGTTTTATTCACTTTGTTAGTCGAGAAGCGATGAATATTACAGGACTTGGGGATCAGATTATGGAAGACCTTTATAACTTTCATTTTATTGCCTCTATTTCAGATATTTATCGTTTAAAAGATAAAAAAGAAGAATTGATTGAATTAGAGGGGTATGGGGAAAAGTCCGTTACCAAATTACTTGATTCGATTGAAGAGAGCAAAAAGAATTCTTTGGAGAGACTTTTGTTTGGGCTTGGTATTCCTCATGTGGGAAAAGAAAAAGCAAAGATTCTAGCGAGTACTTTTCTTGATATGGATACTTTGATGAAAGCCAAAAAAGAAGAGTTGGTGTCTTTATCTGATATTGGAGGAATTATTGCCGATAGTGTACTTGATTATTTCGCGGATTTAAATCATCAAATTTTAATTGCCGAGTTAAAAGATTTAGGGCTTAATATGAAGTATTTAGGAAAAAGAATTGAACGAAAGGAAGCTTTTGCAGCGAAAAGTTTTGTCTTAACTGGTACCCTTTCTCATTTTACAAGAGAAGAAGCGAAAGATTTAATTGCTTCTTTTGGGGGAAAAACTGTTGAGAGTGTTTCTTCTAAGACGAGTGCCGTGATTGTAGGGGAAAATCCAGGCAGTAAATATGATAAAGCGAAGAAGTTAGGGATTCCTATTTGGAGTGAAGAAGAGTTTTTAGAAAAAATAAAGGAAGATTCTTAGACTGTTTGTTAAATTCATGCTATACTAAGATTACTTTGAATGGGGTGAGATGATGAAGAAAAAGAAAAGAAGATTATTGACCGAAGAAGATTTTGCAATTGTGGAGGATCATGTAAAAAAAGTCAAAAAGATTTCAACCATTGTTGTGATTGTTATTATTGCACTTGGTTGCTTGATTGGTCTTGACATTATTTTGGTAACAAAAGCCAATATAGGGCCTTTTTTGGCCGTTCGAACCAAAGTTTATGATGATGGCGGAACGGAAGAGTTTTATGGGATTGGTTATAAAGTTATTAAATATCATCAAGATGAGGGAAGACAAGATACCGTTTTGGGTAGTTGGGGATTAAAATATTCCGTAACACCGATTGTTACTACTTGTGAAGATCTTGCCTTTGCTTTACGAAATGATTCTTCCGCTTATCAAAATTATCGAGGACAATATATGCAAATCAGTGGCGTAATTTCTCAAGTTGATATAGAAAATCATCTTATCGTTTTACAATATCTTGATACCGTGGGAGGAGCTTATTCTCTTGATGTAGACTTCTTTATGGATGATAGTGTGAATCTTTCTGCTTATAAAAAAGGAGATAGAATAATTTTAGTAGGTACTCTTTATGATTATAAAGGAAAAAATGATGATAACAATCGAACGGTTTTCTTAAAAAATGGGTTTGTAGCATCTTAAATTAGTAGAGGAATGCCTTTCCTCATTAAAGACTTAAATATGGATGTAAGCAATTTATTTTTGATAGGGTGATAAAATGGGAAAAATTTCAAATGCAATACAAATGTTAAATTATTTGAATACAGGAAATAAATATAGTGTTAAAGAACTTTCTGAAAAAATAGGTATTACAGAACGAATGATTAGATATTATAAAGCTGAATTAGAGCAAGCAGGAATTCCAATAGAAACTTTTATGGGCCCTAATGGTGGTTATTACATATTAAATCTTCAAAATCAGTATAATCATTTTAATAAATATGATCTTCAATTATTGGATAATATTAATACAATATTAGAAAAAATCGAATATCAAGATATTGAAAAATATAAAAAAATAATTAGTAAGATTAAATTCGCTAGTGATATCGAAGAAGAAAAAAGCAAATATTTTTTAGAAAATAGAACTGATAATAGTTCTGAATTATATCATATTTTAAATGAGGCAATTTTAAATAATACACCTATAAAAATATTATATAGAAATTTAAATCAAGAATGGCAAGAGCGAGTTATTCATCCTTTACAAATATTTAATTATGATAATAAATTTTATGTTACAGCATTTTGCGAATTAAGAGATGATATTAGACATTTTGAAATAAGCAGAATAAAGTTAAACTGAAGAACATTTTAGACACAATATTTCCTACATATGTGATAAAATAAACTTATGGATGGTGATAATTTATGTCTAATAGAAAAATATTTCTTGATTTTGATGGAGTGATCTTTGATACAGAAAAAAGAGTTTTGGAGAGAAAAAATCAAAGACCAGATATTAGTTGGAATGAATTTTTTGAAAAGTTAAATTGGTTTGAATTGTTGGATGAGTCCGAAGTGATAAATAATGCCATCGAATATATATTAGAGGGACAATCAAAAGCAAAGCAAATTGCAATTTTAACTAAGGTTCATACTTTATTCGAAATGGAAGCTAAAGTAAAAGCATTAAGAAGCAGAAAAGTAGAAATACCGATATTTTTTGTTCCCCCACATGTGAAAAAAAGTCAAATATATTTACCTAATAATGGTGAAATTTTAATTGATGATAGTATTAAAAATTTAGTAGATTGGGAACAGAATGGTGGGAGAGGCCTTTATTTTAATGAAGCGTTAGATTCTTCAACACAATTTGAAACAATAAAATCTTTAAATAAAATTTTATAAGGTGATATTTATGATTACTGAAGAATTAAAGAAAAACTATGAAAAGGCTTTGGAACAAAAGTATAATGCGGTATGTTTTGATATAGATGGTACATTAACAGAAGTTAATTCTACTAAAATAGATCGCCGAATTTTGCCAGTATTAGCTGATATATTGAAAAGGCATATACCTATAGTTTTCATTACGGGTAGAGGAGAAACTGGCTTAAATGATTTATTAGATGATATTGTTTATGACTTAAAAAATAAATATGGAGTTACTAAAAAACAATTGTTAAAAATGTATGCACTTACAAATGATGGGGCTAGAATATTTATGACTAGTAGTAATAGTGATCAACTTTTTAATGTTTCTGAATATATATCTTCCGAAGAAGATTTAATTAAATTAGAAGAATTAAATGATAAGCTTATAAAGCTATTAAAATCTTCTCCGTTAGGAGAATTCTGTAGAGTCACTTATTCGAAAGATTCTAAAACTAATGTGATATTTAATGTAAGATTATCTACCCTTATTGATAATGAAGAAATTAATAGTAAATTTGTTAATATGATTAATTCATTGATAGAAAATTCAGAGGATTCAAGTTTAAACTTGACAATAGGTATACATGGTGGTAATCAGGTTTTTCAAATTGGAACTGCAACAAAAGATAAAGCAATATTAATCGCCGAGCGCATAATGGGTATACCTCAAAATTCAATGTTAAGAATTGGTGATTGTGGAAATAAATATGGAAATGATTATTCTATGTTAAATTGTCCTCAAGGTTTTAGTGTTGAAAAAACCAGTGGGGATAATGATAAATGTTTTCCTATTATTGAAGAGGGGAAGATTATAACAGGCATAAATGGGACTTTAGCTTTGTTAAAACAAGTTAAATTGTTACCTACTATTTGTTTAGAACATGCAATACAAAGTGATTATGCAAAATCATATGCTCAAATAGAAAAGAAAATGAATCAAGGAAAAAATGATAAGATTTCCTATTTTAATTGTTTAGTTAATAATAAATTTCAGTTAGCAGATGGCATTGGTGGATTGTATGATTCATCTAGTGGAAGTATAAAGATTCCCATGTATGAATGGATACTTATACCAGACAATAATCCATTAAAACAATTGTGGTTATCAAATAATAACTCTAGTTTGTGTTATGCAATGTATGATAATCAAAATGTTTTATTGAGAGGTTCGCGGGTATATTATTATTTTTTATCTCAACGAATTCATGATGAAAATACAAGAGAAGACATAACTACTAACGAAATGATTTATGATTGGTTAAATAATAATGTTAAATTCTTATCGAAATCTTTAATAGCAATTGATAATATTTTGAATTTAAATGATTTAAACAATACTAAAATGATTTTAGGATTAACTGATAATGTTAGAAATCTTTTGTTGATTTTATTAAATCAAAAGATAGTTAGTAATGGTGTTGAAAAAAATATTATGTTGAACTTGGAAAAATTACCCAAAGATTCTTTGATTTATAAAATTTATAGTAATTTATTAAAAACAGAAAATTTAATGGAAAAAATCTCATTTCAGCAAAATTATAAAATTAATTATACTGATATAGATAATTTGATTAAAAATACAATTTCAGTTGTTAATAAATTTAAATTAGAATTTTGTGGTTTTAAGTCAAAAGAAAATTATTCCAAAGATTTTAGGGCATATAGAGAAATAGATAATTTTGCTGAAAATTTTATTACATGTTATTTAACTGTACAAAAAGATCCGAGCGTTTTTAATAAGGGAATGTGTGGTTTATGTTATGGCGGCTTGGAATTGCCTATTATAATGAAATCTATAGAAGAGCAAATAGCTGATGTTTCACTCTTAAAATTCAATAATAGTGTAACGGGTTATTCTAAAAAGCAATCATTAGAATTAAGATTTTTTGATATATTTAAACTTGGCGGAATTGATCTTTTTGAAATCGATAAACAAAAAAAATATGTTTTGTTGGATGATAATTTATTAACAGGGAAAACAATGCAATTAGCTATGACAACTCTTTATGATATAGGAATAGATGTTGAAAAAATAGTGGCGGTTAGGTATCCCAGCGTAAATAGAATTAGTCAAATGTTTATGCCTAAGCATGGTGCTGTTGATTATAGATATTTTTTTGATTTTATAGAAGGTTTGTATTTTCCTAGCCCTTATAGTTGGAGGGATTCTTTTAGTACCAATCCATATGAGGATTCTTTGGGAGTTTTTGATTTGAATAGAAGAAAAATATTAGAAAGTTTGGCTAAAAATGGTGATTATTCTAAAAAAAGTGAAGTATTACATGTAAAAAGGAAGGTAAAACATGAGAGCAAAAGTTGATGTTGATAAATGGAAGCGAAAATTAGCATATGAGACTTTTTCTGATTATGATGATCCATATACTGGTATAGTGACTAAAATTAATGTAACTAATTTAGTTAATTATTGCAAACAAAATAATATTTCATTTTATGGTTGTATGACATACTTTGTATTAAATTCTATGAGTGCAATTGAAGCTTTTTATTATGGATATGGTAAAGAAGAAAATGAAATTTCTGTTTATAAGTATGATGTTTTAGCGGCTACTGCAACAGTTATTAATAAAGAAAATGAGTTGAATTTTACAAGATATATTGAATATAACGATGATATTTCAGATTTTATTTTAGATTTTTCCAATGCAACAAAGGATGCGTCTAGGAATTGCCCATATTATAAAATTCCGAATTTGGAAAATATGAATAAAATTAATATAACATGTATTCCTTGGGTTTCTTTCTCAAACTTTAAAGACGCTGTTACTTTTCGTGAAAAAAACAGCAAGCCTAAAGTATGTTGGGGAAAATATTATTTACAAGACGATAAGTGCTTTTTAGATATTTCTTTATTGGTCAATCATGCTTTTCAAGATGGATATCATATGGGGGTATTTTTTAATAGTTTGCAACAGAATATATATAATTTAGAAATAGAAAAACATTTAGTAAAGGTGAGGTAGGTTTATGTTAAAGAAATATTGTAAACTTCAAAGTGATTGTGGCAATATCAATTATATTGTGTATTTTCCGGAAGACAGGAAGAAAAATATGCCATTGTTGTTATTTTTGCACGGAATTGGGGAAAGAGGAGATAACATTCAAAATGTTGAAAAATATGCATTACCCAAATATATGAATCGATTTGATATTCCCTATATTGTTGTAGCTCCTCAATGTACAGCGAATAATTTTTGGGATTATCATTTACGAGATGTGGAAAAAGTGTTAGAAGAAGTTTATCAAAAATATCACTATGATAAAGATAGAGTCTGTATTTTGGGAAGTAGTATGGGAGCTTTTGGAGCTTTTAATTATATCATGTCAAGACCCAACCTATTTAAAGGAATCGTATCCGTATCTGGTGGTATTATGTTGCCGATTCCAGGAACTCTATCTCCTTTAAAGGAAAAAGCAATTTTAATCTATCATGGGAGTGAGGATGATGTTATTGATGTTCAGAAAAGTGTTGAAGCTTATCATAAACTAGAAGAGATTGGGGCCAAAAAGGTTGAATTAAAAATTATAGAAAAGGATAATCATTTCTTAACTTCTCATGCTTTTAAAGATAAGTATTTGTATGAGTGGTTGGAAAAAAATATTTAAGTAGGTGGAAAGATGAAAGTAATTAGTATTGGAGATTTGGTTACTGATTTTTATTATAAAAATGGCAAGTTAGTAGGAGTTAATGGGGGAATGACTTCTCATAACATTATTGCTAATATTGCAAAATTCGGGTTGGAAACAGCAGTTTATGGAGTATGTGGTGCTGATAAAGCTGGAAATATTGCGATAAAAAGTTTAAAGGATCTTGGCGTAAATGGAGAGAATATAAAAATATTAGATTCCTTAAGAACACGTTGTTTTCATGTCTCTTATTTTGATAAAAATAACAAATTAGAATTTACTTCTAAAAAGCGTTGTCCTTTTTGTAATACTAAGAAGTGGTATGAAGAAAGTCAAATTGATCCCTGTGATATTTTGCAAAAGATTAGTGAAGAGGATGTTTTAGTCTTTGATAATTTGAATGCGAAAAATCAAATTATTATTGATGGTTGTGAGAATCGAAAAATGTTAGATCTAGGACAATATTTTGAACTTGATCATTATGAAAACGAGGAAATTGTTAAAAAAATACAATATAAATTCGACCTCATTAATTTAAACGAACGAGTTGAAAAATATTTAAAAGATCGATTTTTGGTAGAATCATTAGAAGAGTTATATCAAATTTTGAAGCCTAAAATGATGATTGTGACGAGAGGGAAGAATGGTTCTGACTTTATATTTGATCACAATATAGTCCATAAAGAATTAACGAATCCTTCCCAAGAAGTAGATCCTACTGGGGCAGGGGATGCTTTTTTTGCAATGTTTATTTGTGAATATATTAAAAATAATTATATTATTGATCCTAATTTTATTGATTTAACTTTTGAGAAAGCTACCAAACTTACGAAGAAAGTAGTGAAAAAGTTTGGGGCAAGAGGACATATCCAAAGTTTGTATAAAATTAAAAAGCTAGCGGGGGTTTGTACTTGTGATGATTTTGAAATTTCCGTAAGAAAACCAATGAAAAGATGTAATATCAATATTAATAATTTGGAAATAAGAGTGATTCATGCTGTTCATAGTAATGCTTATGAAAAATTATCTAAAATAAATTTTCAAGAAGTTTCAGATAGTATTTTTGTAGGTACGGGTGGTTCTTTTGCAGGAGCAAAATTTGGAGCGAGGGTTATTAACAATTTATATGGATCAAATACTCTTGCTTTTTATCCTAGAGATGTCTATTATCGAAATAATAGTAAGGTAGATCTTATATTTTTATTTACTTATTCCGGAACCACCAATGATTTATTTGCAGCGACTCATTCTATCGATAATAGGAATAAGTACATTATAACCAAAGGGGAAGTACAAAAAGTCGTAATGAAAACGGGAATTGCTAAAAACAATGTCATCTCTTATCGAACGAGTGCGAACAAAGGCAAAGAACGGGGCTTTTTATCCTTTGAAGGTGCTCTTGCTCCTGCTAGTTTGTTTTTAAGACTATATTTTGAAAAGCAGGGAAAGAATGATGTAGATAATTTTATTCAAGATAGTATTAATTATTGGAAAAATTATTTTCATCAGTATTTTAAAAATAACAAAAAGCAGTTAAAAGAATTTTTAAAACCAGGCAATTCCTTTAATATTTTTACGGGTGATTTTACGGAAACGGCTAGTTGTGATTTAGAAAGTAAAATAATTGAATCTGGAATCTATCAATGTTTAATTCATGAAAAAAAGAATTTTTCTCATGGAAGATTTATTCATTATGAACATTTAAGTCAGAAAAATAATATCTATTTTAAACAGAAGACTACTAGTCCTTATGAAGAAGTATTACTGGAATATTTAAAAGAAGGAAATACTTTTATGATTGAAAGTAGATATGATGGGATCTTGTGTGAGTATGATTTGTTGATCGCCACTCAATATTTTATCTATTTTGTAGCTAACTTTCTTGATATTGATATTTCAAAGCCAACTTATAGTGAAGATGCTATGAAAATCTATTTCTATAAAGGGAAATTATAAGAGGTAATATATAGTTTTATAAGATTTTACAAGAGAAAAAATTTATAGATAGCATTAAATTTCTTGTCATTCCTTGGGATCTATGATATATTAACTCATGAAAACAAGTGCGAAAGACGGAAGTAAGAGGTATTTTAAAGAGACTTCATGGTTGGTGGAAATGAAGAAAGAGCCTTACTTTAGATCACTTTCAAGTGTGCTTTGGGGATAAGCCAAGGTCGGGTTAACCGTTATCAATTACGAGATAGAGGAATCTATGAATTAAGGTGGTACCGCGTTTTTTACGCCCTTAAGGCATAGATTTTTTATTTTTAGGAGGGATTTTATGAAATTTAGGGAACTTAAAAAAGGATCAACGCATGAAGTGGAACTTAGTATTTTAAAGCAATGGGAAAAGATGAATATTTTAGATAGAACCATCCAAAATCGAAAGGGACGTGAGAATTTTGTTTTTTATGATGGTCCTGCTACGGCAAATGGTATGCCTGGACTTCATCATATGATGGCAAAGTTTTTGAAAGATACTTTTTGTAAATATAAAACCATGAAAGGTTATCGTGTCTTACGAAAAGTAGGATGGGATACTCATGGTCTTCCGGTAGAGCTTCAAGTAGAACGGGAGCTTGGTTTTAATTCGAAAAAAGATATTGAAGAGTATGGTATCAAAGAGTTCAATGAAAAGTGTCGGGAAAGTGTCTGGAAAAATGAAAAGGCTTTTTCGGATTTGACCCGGGAGATGGGACAATTTATTGATCTTGATCATCCTTATGTTACTTATGACAATAACTATATTGAAACAGAGTGGTGGATCTTAAAGAAGTTTTTTGAAGAAGGTATGTTTTATGAAGGTCATAAGATTTTACCTTTCTGTACGCGTTGTGGAACCGGTCTTGCTTCACATGAAGTAGCGCAAGGTTATAAAGAAGTAACAGCCAATACGGTTATTGTTCCGATGAAGAAAAAAGATGAAGATGTTTATTTTTTGGTATGGACAACGACTCCTTGGACTTTGATTAGTAATGTAGCTTTGTGTGTGAATCCGAAAGAAAAATATATTTTGGCTGAAAGTAGAGGAGAAAAGTTTATTGTAGGGAAGGCTCTTGCTTCGAAAGTATTAGGGGATGACTATCATATTTTAGAGGAGTATAGTGGTAAGAATTTAGAGTATATGGAATATGAGCAGTTGATTCCTAGTTTAAAAGTGGATAAGAAAGCTTTCTTTGTGACAGTGGATGATTATGTTACCATGGATGCTGGTACGGGAATTGTTCATATTGCGCCTGCTTTTGGGCAAGATGATTATAATGTAGCGAAGAAGTATGATTTACCTATTTTAAACCCTGTTGGGGAAGATGGTCGTTATACCGAAGGTTTATGGGCTGGAAAAAGTGTTTTTGATGTGGATTTGGAAGTGATTCAATACTTAAAAGAGCATGGTAAATTATTTAAAAAAGAAAAACTAGTTCATGATTATCCCCATTGTTGGCGTTGTGGTACTCCTCTTTTGTATTATGCAAAACCTTCTTATTATCTAGCGGTTACTAGAATAAAAGATCAAGTAGTTAAAAATAATGAAGGGGTACATTGGTTTCCAGAGTTTGTCGGAGAGAAGAGGTTTGGTAATTGGCTTTTAAATATGAATGATTGGGCTATTTCCAGAAACCGTTATTGGGGTACACCCCTTCCTTTATGGCGTTGTAGTTGTGGATATATGGAAATGATTGGTTCAAGAGGAGAATTGGTGGAAAAAGCGATAGAAGATATTGATCTTTCGATTGAATTACACCGTCCTTATGTGGATGATATTCATATTAAGTGTCCTAAGTGTGGTAAAAAGATGAGTCGGGTAAAAGAGGTTATTGATTGTTGGTTTGATTCTGGTTCTATGCCTTTTGCTCAATATCATTATCCTTTTGAAAATAAAGATTTATTTGAGGATCAATTTCCAGCTGACTTTATTTGTGAGGGAATCGATCAAACGCGTGGTTGGTTTTATACTTTGATGTTGATTTCTACTTTTGTTACAGGAAAGAGTCCTTATAAAAATGTTTTAGTAAATGATTTATTGCTTGATAAATATGGTAAAAAGATGAGTAAATCGAAAGGCAATATTGTAGAACCTTTTACCTTAATGAAAGAATATGGAGCTGATACAATTCGCTTTTATCTCCCTTATGTTTCTCCGGTTTGGACTCCGATTAAATTTGATTTAGAGGGCTTAAAAGAAGTTTATTCCAAATATTTATCTACTTTGAAAAATACTTATTCGTTCTTTGAGATGTATGCCAATGCGGATCATATTGATCCAAGGGAGTATAATATTCCAGTAGCGAAAAGAAATATTATGGATCAGTGGTTGTTGTCAAGATTTCATAATATGTTAAGTAAAGTGACAGAGGCTTATGAAAAGTATGATTTGAATATTGTAGTACATGCGATTGTGGATTTTATTAATGATGATCTATCGAATTGGTATATTCGTAGTAATCGGAGAAGATTTTGGGATAGCGAGTTAACCGAAGATAAAAAAGCGGTTTATTTAACGCTTTATGAGGTATTAGTGGATTTAAGTAAAGTGGTTGCCCCAATCACTCCTTATGTAGCAGAAGAGTTTTATCAGAATTTAACGAATGGGGAATCGGTTCATTTGGAAGATTTTCCAGAGGTGGATCCTTCCTTGATTTCGATTGAAATTGAAGAGAAGATGAATTTAGTACGGGATATTTGTAGTTTAGGAAGAAATGCTAGGGAAGATGCTGGTATTAAAGTGCGTCAACCGCTTCATTTCATGGTTTTACCACAAGTTGATGAACCTGTTTTAGAAGGATTAGAAGGTATTATCAAAGAAGAATTAAATATGAAAGAGATTGTGTATCGGAGTGATATGACAGTATATATGGATTATACGGTAAAACCGAATTTTAGAGTGGTTGGTAAATTATTAGGCTCTAAAATGAAAGCGTTCCAAGAGGTTGTGAGTCACTTTGATATTCATGACGTTAATCAAATTCAAGCAGGATACTATACCATTGACTTTATGGGCGAAAAAATGGAAATTACACCGGATATGATTGTGACTACACTATCGAATAAAGAAGGTTATTGTGCTGCGAGCAATGGAACGACAAGCGTTGTTTTGGATACGACTTTAACCGAGGATCTTATCTTAGAAGGATTGGCTCGAGAAGCTGTTCGAAAGATTCAAAGTATGCGAAAAGAAGCGGATTTTGTTATTACGGATCATATTAAGGTTTACTATCATGGCGATGATATGTTTGATAAGATGCTTCTTCACTATGATGATTTTGTTAAGGGAGAAACCTTAGCGGATGCTTTAATTTTAGATCTTTCTTTACCTTGTGATATTGAGTTAAATGATAGTATGGTGGGATTTAAAGTGGAAAGAGTAAAGAATTAATAAAGGGGATGAGAAGATGAGTTTTGCTTGTAGTAGTCTAACCTTGACGACGGAAGATGAGAAACATTTATTTGGACGGACTTATGATATGGATACTTTGTTTGGAGGAAAGATTATCTTTCTTCCCCGGCAGTTTGATTTTGTTTTAAATGAGAAGGAGGAGAAAGAAAAAAGCCTTTATGCTGTTTTAGGATTGGGAATTTTTGGCTTTAAATCACCTTTCTTGTTTGATGGGATGAATGAACATGGTTTAATGGGAGCTTTACTCTATTATCCAAAGTTTGCTACTTATCATGATTTTCAAGATGAGAAAAAGAATGTCAATGTAGGATATTTTCTTCCTCTTATGCTTGGTACTTGTAAAACGGTGGATGAGGTTTGTCAAAAGGCGGAAAAACTTAATTTGATCGAAGAAGAAGTTTATCATATAAAATTGCCTCTTCATTTCATTTTTAGCGATCGAAGCGGGGAAGCGGTTGTGATTGAACCGGATACTTCTGGTTTGTCCATTCATCGTCATACGATCGGTGTTTTAACCAATAGTCCAAATTATGAGTGGCATAAACAAAATTTAAGAAATTATCTTGGAATGTATAGTGAGGCGAAAGTTCCTCAAGAGATTCAAGGTTTTACGGTTACTCCTTTCGGGGAGGGGAGTGGCTGTCTTGGTTTGCCAGGAGATTATACGCCACCATCTCGTTTTGTGCGGCTTGCTTACTTGCGAAATTTAATTCGAAAACCAAAGGATGAGTTAGCAGGAGTATGTGAGCTGTTTCATCTTTTCGATACGGTAACGATTCCTTTTGGAGTTCATAAAAATAAAAAGGGACAAGCAGAAGGAACTTTTTATAGCAATGTTATGTGTGCTGAAAGTCTTACTTATTATGTTTCTTTTTATACAAATCGCCGCATTGTTTCTATTTCTTTGGAGAAGGAAAAAGAGGGAACAGAGCTTAAGACTTTTCCGCTTCAGGAAGAACAAGATATATTATCTTTAAATTGACAAGGAACCAAATAGAAAAAAAGTTTCTAGAATATAGTAGGTGAAGAAGATGAAAAAATTAAGTGAATTATATTCAGGAGAAAGTGATGTCAAAATTAAGGGCATTAAGATAAATTCCAAAGAAGTAAAACCAGGAGATCTTTTTGTCTGTACGATGGGTGTTACTGCAGATCGTCATGATTTTTTGGATGAAGCGATCAAAAATGGAGCGGTGGCAGCCATTGTTTCAAAAGAGGTAGGAGAAAAACCAATTCCTTTGATCCATGTCAAAGATACCAATCAAGAATTAAGAAATGTTTGTGCTAAGTTTTATGATTATCCTTATCAAAAAGCCGAAATGATCGGGGTGACAGGTACCAATGGAAAGACAACCGTAGCAGAGATTCTTTATCAATTAATTGGGGATGATTGTGCTTATCTTGGAACCAATGGGAAAAAGTACAAGGGAAAAAAGGAAAGCATTCGTAATACAACCCCGGATGTGGATCGTCTTTATCTTTATTTTGATGAGTTTATTAAGGCCGGCTGTAAAACCATTTGTATGGAAGCATCGAGTGAAGCTTTCTTTCGGCATCGTTTGGATCAAATCTCTTTTGATATCGCTATTTTAACGAATATTACCCAAGATCATTTAAACATTCACAAAACTTTAGAAAATTATATTGATTGTAAGTGTCAGTTGTTTCGGCAGGTAAAAGAAGATGGCTATTCTATTTTAAATAGTGGCGATAAGTATTTTGAAAAAGTAAAAAGTTGTGCTAAGGGGCATATTGTAACGTATGGTTTTTTGGAAGAGGATACTTTCTTTCTCAAAGGCTATCAGGAATTGGTCGATGGAACAAAGATAACATTTGTTTATCAAAATCAAGAATATCAAGTAAAAAGTCCTTTGGTAGGTTCTTTTAATGTCTTAAATCTAGCGGCTGCCTTACTCGCTTGTTTCTGTCGAAACATGGATATTGAACAGGTCCTTAAAAAAGTAGAAAAATTGCATCAAATCGAAGGTCGGATGGAGATTTTACCTTTTACCAAAGAATATACAGTTATTCTTGATTATGCTCATACGACGGATGCTTTGGAAAAGATTTTAAATTATTTAAATAAAGTCAAAAAAGCTCGCATTATCACCGTAACCGGTAGTGCGGGGGGAAGAGAAAGAGAAAAACGACCTAGTATGGGAAAAGTCGTTTTGGAAAAGTCTGATTATGTTATTTTTACGATGGATGATCCTAGAGAAGAAGATGTGAATCAGATTATCGATGATTTGGTAAGTGGTTCTCCGAAGAAAAATTATGAGCGGATTATCGATCGGAAAGAAGCGATTGATCGCGCTCTTTCGATGGCTCAAAAAGATGATATTGTTTTAATTGCCGGCAAAGGAAGAGATGATTATATGGCTCTTGGGAAAGAGTATGTTCCATACTGTGATTATGATGTAATTAAAAGTTATTATTAAAGGAGTTGACACTATCTTTTTGTCCATAATTGTCAAATGCTTCCTTTTATGTTATTCTGTTAAAGAGGGATTGATATGAAGAAAATATTATCGATTATAAATTTAGGCCTTGCTATGGCAATGATTCTTATGATTTCTTTGGTTCATCCTGAGGAATCGATTACTTCTGTTGATAGTAAAATTAGCTTTGTCAATAGTAAAATGATTCTGGTTGAAGATACTGTAAATGTTACAGAATCTGTGTCAAATGAAGAAGAAAAAGAAGAAGAGGATACCGTAGTAGAAGAACCAAAAAAAGAATCTACCCCAAAGAAAGTGGAAGTGAAAGAGGAAGTTGTCGAGGCTCCTAAACAGGAGGAGGTTCCTTTAACTTCTAATAATTCTTCTACAATTACGGCTTTTGTAGGAGATAAATTTACGGCTCAAATGAGTGGTTATGGAGCGGATATTGGAACGCATACGGCTTCTGGATTTGACATTACACAAACAATTTATTATTCCGATCCTACTTATGGTACCGTGCGTATTTTATCTGGAGGGAAGGAATATCCTTATGGTACTATCGTTAAAGTAACTGGGAGTAGAGTAGGAGATTTCTATGGGATTGTCTTAGATCGTGGTGGAAATATTGGTAGAGGCGAAGGAAAAAAATTTGCTTTCGATTTGCTCTTTGCAACCAGCAGTGAAGCTCTTTCTTTTGAAGTTAGTACTGCTCAATTTGAAATTGTAAGAGTAGGATATTAAAAGGATAACCGCATCATGGCTATCCTTTTTCTGCTCTTTAATTTTTCTTCATTTTAGATTGAATCTTTGTTTTTTTGATAAACTCTTCTTTGTTCTTTGGTAAGTTCTACTATTTCTTTGATAATTCTTAGCTTTTTTTCGGTCATTTCTTCTTTTTCTTGAAGGGATAGAAAGTCTTTTTCTTCTTGACTAAAATCTCTTTGATTTAAGGCTCCTTTGAGACAAAAATTATATCGTAGGAAGATAGAATTATAGTCGTAGTTCTTTAAATCATACATCAGAATTATGGCAGCTTCCTCTTTTTCTCCTGTTAATACCGTATATAATTCTTCATATTGAGCTGCTGCATGCATACATTGATATACTTTGCTTCTTGTTACGAGAGAGGTTGGCTCTTCTAGAGCAGGGTGAAATTTATTCCGTAATGGTTTCTTGCTTTCTTTTTCAGCAAAAGCGATGACTTCTTCTTTCGTAAAGCTTCTTTGCTCCTTGGTTTCTAAATGCTCTTTTAAAATATAGTATCCAATTTGCGAAAGATGAAAACGAGCTCCTTCTCTTGCTAAAATAATATCTATCGTTGCTAATTTTTCGATCGGATCGAGTGTTTTTATTAAATTATGTTCCAAAAGTTCTTGGATATAAGGTTGAAGAGTTTGATCCAATAATATTTGGTAATAGTTTAATTTTAAATTATTAAGTTGTGTTTCCATAGGGCCTCCTTTACAGCTTTCTTAGATTATCATATTTTAAAAAATTATTCAAGGTTTGTTTCTCTTTTTTTCTTATGGTAAAATGGGAAAGGTGAGGTATTGAATTATGAATGAAAGAATTATAAAAGAAATTAGTCAAAATTTGAATATAAGCCCCAAACAGGTGGAAACGGTCTTAAAGATGCTAGAAGAAGGGAATACCATTCCTTTTATCGCTCGTTATCGTAAAGAGGCGACAGGGGCTTTGACGGAAGAAGTGATTCGGCAAATTGATGAAGTGTATCAGTATCAAGTGAACCTTTTAAAAAGAAAAGAAGATGTAATTCGTCTAATTGAAGAAAAAGATATGATGACGGAGGAATTAAAAGAGGCAATTTTAAATTGTCAAAAATTAGTTGAAGTGGAAGATTTATATCGCCCGTTCAAAGAAAAAAAGAAAACAAAATCAACGGAAGCGATGGCCTTAGGATTAGAGCCTCTTGCTAAAATGATTATGAGTTTTCCTGAAAAAGGGGATTTAGAGTCTCTTGCTCAAAAATTTTTAACAGATAAAGTTAAAAGTGTAGAAGAAGCTGTTACAGGAGCGAAATATATTATTGCTGAGTGGATCAGTGATAATGCCAGTTATCGGAAGTGGATTCGTAGTTTCTTGTATCGTAATGGAGAGCTTGTTAGTAAGAAAAAGAAAAATAGTGAAGATCCAAATGCTACTTATGAGCTTTATTATGATTATCGTGATTCCATAAAGAGCATGAAACCTCATCGAATTTTAGCGATTAATCGGGGTGAAAAAGAAGGGGTTTTATCGGTTAAATTAGATTATGATGAAAATGCTATTGCCGAGTATTTAGAGAAAAAAATCATAAAAAGAAAAAGTTATGTGGAAGAAGAGGTCAAAGAAGCGATTCGTGATAGTTTAAAACGGTTGATTTTACCTTCGGTAGAGCGAGAAGTAAGAAGTGAATTAAAAGAAAAAGGAGAAAAAAGAGCGATTGAAAACTTTGCCGATAATGTAGAACATTTACTCCTTACTCCTCCTTTAAAAGAAAAAGTGGTTATGGGTTATGATCCGGCTTTTCGTACGGGTTGTAAGTTAGCTGTTTTAGATAAAACGGGCAAACCTTTGGAGATTGCGGTGATTTATCCTACCGAACCTCACTCTGATATCGAAGGATCAAAAAAGAAAATGCTTGAATTGATCGATAAGTATCAAGTAGATATTATTGCAATAGGCAATGGTACGGCTTCAAGAGAAAGTGAGGCTTTTGTGGCGGATGTAATTAAAGAAGCAAAACGCAAAGTAGAATATGTAATCGTTAGTGAAGCGGGTGCTTCTGTTTATTCTGCTAGTCCCTTAGCCATTTCAGAATTTCCGGATTTAACGGTGGAAAAAAGAAGTGCCATCAGTATTGGCAGAAGAATTCAAGATGCTCTATCAGAACTTGTTAAGATCGATCCGAAAAGTATTGGCGTAGGTCTTTATCAACATGACGTTCCTGCCAAAGAGTTGGATGATTCTCTTACTTTTGTCGTAAGTAAAGTAGTGAATCAAGTAGGAGTTAATATTAATACTGCTAGTCAGAGTATTTTAAGTTATGTATCTGGAATGTCAAAAAAAGTGATAAATGCTATCTTAAATTATCGAGATCAACATGGGAAATTTATGGATCGGGAAGATTTATTAAAAGTAAAAGGAATGACTCCCAAAGTATATGAACAATCCATTGGATTTCTTCGCATTGTCGATGGAGATAATGCTCTTGATCGCACTCCTATTCATCCTGAAAGTTATGAAAAGACAAAAAAGTTACTTGATTTTCTAGATTTATCCTTAAATGATTTAGGAACAAATAAAATGTATGAGGCTTTAGAGAATGTGAATTTAGAAGAATTAGAAAAAGAACTTTCTATTGATTCTTATACCCTAGAAGATATTATATCGGCTTTAAAACAACCTGAACGGGATCCAAGAGACAATTATCCACAACCCGTTTTAAGAAGTGATATTTTGCATATTGAAGACTTAAAAAGAGGAGAGAAATTACAAGGAACGGTACGTAATGTGGTCGATTTTGGTTTATTTATTGATATTGGATTAAAAAATGATGGTCTTGCCCATATTTCCAAATTATCGACCGACTATCTTCGCCATCCATCGGAAAAATTTTCCGTAGGAGATATTGTTGATTGTTATGTGGAAGAAGTTGATGTGGATAGAAAGAAAGTGAAGTTGTCTCTTTTACCTATTGCATGATCAAAATTATTGTTTTTTCAAGGAAAAAATGCGAAAAAGTGTCAAATTTGACATTTTTTCGTTTTTTTGCTACAATGTTATTGTTCTTATTTAAAGGAGGAACTATGAAAAAAGTAACTAAGGTTAGCTTCGCTTTGGGATCTTTAGGGATTTTAATGATATTTGGAGCTATTCTTCTACAATATAAAAGTTTTAAAAATGTAGAAAAAAAAGATAATTCAAGAGAAATTTCCATGAAGGATGTAGAAAGTGGAACAGAAGAAGTTATAGAAGAGCCATCCGTTGTCGTTGATGATACGGAAATAACAGAGATCACCGAAGAAGGTACTGGAGATCAAGAAATTGAAGAAGTACAAGGAGCGACTGTGGAAGAAGTAACTACACCAGTTTATGATGATGTAACTACCATTCCTGTAGAACCCATTGTGTATGATAATATGACTATGCGTCAGTTAGCAGAGAAATTGAATCGGTCTTTAAAATCAACTATTTCAGGACAAGGATATTTAATCGCTAGTTATTCCTTAGAACTTGGAATCGATCCTTATTTAGCAACTGCTATTATTCTTCATGAAACAGGATGTAATAGTGGTACTTGTAGTAGTTTAGTCCGTAGTTGTAATAATGTTGGAGGACAGAAAGGTGGACCTTCTTGTGGCGGAGGAGCTTATAAAGCTTATCCAACCTTAGAAGAAGGAATTAAAGGATATTTAGATAACTTATATCGAAATTATATTTCTCATGGACTTACAACAGCAGAAGCCATTGGACCGAAATATGCCGCAAGTACAACCTGGGCTAGTCAAGTAAATGGATATATTGCATTAGTAAGAAATAAATAAAGTAAGGAGAGTAAGTGATCCTTGCTTTTTTTGATCTAGTAAAATAGAAGAAAATAAGTTATACTTGTATTAAAGATAGCAAGAGAGGGGCGGAAAAATTATGATTTATCAGGGTAAAATAAATCGTCAATCTATAAATTTTGTAGTACCAAGCGCCAATAAAAACAATTGTTCGAATGGGGGGGGG
>DVKE01000011.1 GCA_018716225.1 Candidatus Onthousia faecigallinarum
TCTTTTTCGATCTCTTGAGGATCCTTTTCAACCAATTTATTTTTTAAAAAAAGGACTTGATTAATATTGTTAAATCCTTCTAGGGTTACCATATCATAATTTTTATGACGCCGATAGCTTTGAATCTTATAAGGAGTTTTATTGATATAGATTGTCCCTTGAAAAACTTTCTTTTTTAATTCTTCTTCAAGCGGAGATAAGATGCGAATTTCTCCTTTAATTCCATGCGTATTTACCACTTTTCCTACAGAAATCCATTTCATCCTTTTCGCCTCATTTCATAAAGAATAATACTAGTCGCTACAGCCACATTTAAACTTTCTACTTGCCCATTCATAGGAATATAAATGTTTTTATCACTTTTTTCTAAGTAAAGAGGATTTACTCCATTTCCCTCGTTACCGACAATGAGGGCAAAACGGGCTTTTTCTTCTTCGTTTAAAGTTTCTACTTCTACCCCATACTCTACTCTGGTGGCAAAAATGGGAACCTCTAATCCCTTTAGAATGGGAATTAATTTATCAATGGGAAAGGAAAAAATGGGGATATGAAAAAGCATTCCTTGCGTCGATCGTATGACTTTTGGATTATATAGATCCACACATCCATCTCCTAAAATAATGGTATCGATATCAAAAGCAACGGCACTGCGGATAATCGTTCCTAAATTCCCTGGATCTTGAACTTCATCAAGAACTAAAATCCGACTTCCAATCGTCGTATCATCCATTTTCCGACAAACCCCCATAATCTTTTGAGGAGTTTCAACACTACTGATCTTCTTTAATACATCATAAGTAACAACGATTTTCGGAACATCAAGAGGCATTAATTCCTCTTCACAAAGAAGAATCTCTTTCAAAAAACCATGTTTATAAGCTTCTAAAACCAAATGTTCTCCTTCCACAATAAACTCATTATTGAGATCCCGATTCTTTTTTTTCTGTAATGATTTATAATATTTTATTTTACTATTATCTAAACTTGTAATTTTCATACTTCCTCCTCTCCTATCTCATTGGTTAATTTGCGATAGTATTTATAATTCCTACAATTTTCTTCTACAACACTCCAAAAGCGTTTGGAATGATTGGGCTCTACCAAATGACTTAACTCATGCATAATAACATAGTCAAGGCAATGAATATCTTTGGTGATTAATTCAAGATTCAAAGTAATGACATGTGTCTTCGTATTACAAACTCCCCAGCGACTTTTCATTTTTCGAATTCTTAAGGTAGGGTGTGGAATTTTTCTAGAAAACCGATCATAACAAGTTTCCAAATGTTCTTGAAAAAGAGAAAGGGCTTGTTTCTTTTTCCATTTATCTAAATCAAAATCTCTATGAATAAACACTTTGTCTTTTCCTAATGAAATATCACAAAATTCCGTATAGACAATATCATACTTTTTTCCTAGAAAATAAAACTCCTCTTCTCTTTTCTTTTTTTGTTTCATTCTATGAATCATATCCACAATACTTTTTTGATTTTTACGAATAATCTCTTCTATTTGCCGATCACTTGTAAAAGTATGACAAGTAATATGAACTGCTAAATCATCTTTTACCCGAATATATAAATTCTTAGTTGTTTTTTTCTTTTCTATGATAATGGGATAACTTTCTCCCGCAATCTCTAATTTCATTTTCTTCACCATTCTTATTTTACAATGAATCGAAAGAAAAAGAAACGCTCTTTTCAAAAGGACCTTTCTTATTCTTCATCCTCTTCATCTAATTTTACTAAAACTTCTCTTGGTTTTGAACCATTTGGAGGGCCAATAATTCCTCGCTCTTCTAATAAGTCGATAATTCTAGCGGCTCTATTATAACCCAATTTAAATCTCCGTTGTAATAAAGAGGCACTAGCTTTTTGCGTTTCGATTACAAATTCTACAATTTCTTGATAAAGAGGATCTTCGTAATCTTCTTCTTGTGCCATATCTTCTTTCTGAGAAGCAGATTTATCACTGTCAACCGAATTTAAATTCATCATCGCTTCGTCATAGTCGGCTTTTTGTTGTTCGATGGTATAATCAATTAAACGTTTAATCTCATCATCGGAAATAAAGGCGCCTTGGACTCTTTGAGGGGCAGATTCTCCCATGGGAAGGAATAACATGTCTCCTTTCCCCAATAATTTTTCGGCTCCTGTCGTATCTAAGATGGTTCGAGAATCAATACTACTACTAACGGCAAAAGAAATACGTGACGGAATATTAGCTTTGACTACTCCAGTAATAACATCGGTTGAGGGACGTTGCGTAGCAATAATCAAGTGAATTCCCGCTGCTCGAGCCATTTGGGTAATTCGCATAATGGAAGCCTCTACATCTTTACTGGCTACTAACATTAAATCTGCTAACTCATCCACAATTACCACAATATAAGGCATATGCTTTAATTGCTCATCGGATCCTAACGTTTTATTTTTTTGATCAATATAATTGTTATAAGTGGTAATATTTTTGGTCTTTGATTCTTCAAAGACATCATATCTTCGTTCCATTTCAGAAACGATCTTAGCAAGAGCCACACTTGCTTTTTTCGGATCAGTTACCACCGGACACATCAAATGGGGAATGCCATTATAAACCGAAAGTTCAACTTTTTTAGGATCGACCATGACCAATTTAACTTCATCAGGTTTAGTACGCATTAAAATGGAAGCGATAATTCCATTAATACACACCGATTTACCAGAACCAGTCGCTCCTGCTACCAACAAGTGAGGAGTTTTATCAATCTCACACCAGACAACATTGCCCATAATATTTTTCCCCAATGGGCATAATAACTTACTACTCGCTTTCGAACTAGGTACTTTCTCTAAAACTTCTCGGAAACTAACAGGACTCGTCTCATCATTTGGCAATTCAATTCCAACCGTATTTTTGCCAGGAATAGGAGCCTCAATGCGCACATCTTTCTTAGCTAACGCCAAGGAAATTTCCCGGTGAAGCGATAATAATTTGCTAATTTTAGTACCAGTTTGTAATTCCAGCTCATACTGGGTTACCGCTGGACCAATATGAACCTCTACCACTTTGCCAATGACTCCAAAATCTTTTAATACTTCTTCTAGGGTTTCAATATTCTTTTCAATTTGTCCTTGATTCATAGTATTCTTATTCTTCTTAGGCGAATCCAAAAGCGTAATCGGGGGAAGGGTATAATTGGCATTATGCGTAACAGCTGCAACCGGAACATTTTCTTTCTCTTCACTTTCTTCCTCTTCTTTTTCATCCTTAGTTTTTACTTTCGTTAATTCATCAATACTAGAAATGATAATTTTCTTCTCTTCCTCTTTCGGCTCGAAAGGTTCCTCATTTCCCGTAATAATAGGCTTCTTCTCCCCTTCCACTTCTCTATTACTTTTCTTCGGTAAATGATCTTTCGCCGCTTTTGCTTTTTCTTTGATAAAATCGACAATTGAAAAACCAGTAAACAAACAAATTCCAATAATGATAAAAGTCCAAGCAACAATCTGCATTCCTTTATAAGAGAAAAGCGTTGCAAACAAAACAGAAAAAACGCAGCCAACCATTCCTCCTCCAATAATATCCGGAAGTCGATTACTCATGATATTGGAAAAAGCCAAAGAAATTTGATCGATCGTTTCCGTAAAAGTCTTAATCGCATTACTATCATTTTCAATAATATAATTTTCATGCATTAGTACAAGTAAACCTATTACAAATAGATAACAACCTAACATTTTGGTCGTAAAAAAATTAGGCCATTCGCGCTTTATGATCATATAAATTCCTAAAACAAGAGCGCAGAGTAGCAAAATATTATAACCAACACCAACTAAAAAAACAGCAAAACTAGAAATCAATCCCCCTACAGGACCATATCGACCTAATCCTAAAATCGCCGCTAAAATAAATAGGACTCCATAAAGTTCTACTTTATAAGCAAATCCTTTCTTTTCTTCTTTTTTCTTTTTTTTCTTTGCCATTCTTCGTCACCTTCTACACTTGAAATTATATCATACCTTTCAAATGCTTTCCAAGAGGAATGTCAAGTAGAAGCAAAATTATTCTTTGGTTAACTCCAAAAGATAGAAAGAATCCCCTTCTTTTTGAAAAACATAAGTGTAAATCGGAAATTTTTCTTTGTGCTCTAAATACTGCCGTTTAACTTTTTCCTCAGTATCAATCAAAGCATCTTCCCCATAAATCGCATAAAGATCAAACATTTGATTTTGGCTGAAAACCGCATCGGTATAAGTAGCATAATAAGTCATCGGAACAAAAGATGGATCCGTTATAAGATTTGAGAAGGCTTTTTTTACTTGAATCGTATAAATATCCTCTTTTTTCTCTCCTTTTTGATAATAATTTTCTACCTCAAGAAAAGGAAGAGGTCCATGCCCATGGTCTTCTAAATCTAGGGTATAAGACTCTGTTATGTCATCATAGATCAATAAAGGTAATTGATCCAAAGGACACAAATAATCATCTTGCGTCATTAAAGCCACTCCTTTCCCAAAGTAACTTTCTAAAATACTATTTATTTTCGCTAAACTAACCGAACGATCCCAATCGATATTCCACTCTTTTTTTTCGGTGTTATTAAGACGATAAACAAAATCTAATTTCTCCTCCGTTGTCATAGCCAAAGGCTCCATAGTACCATCATATTGGATAAAGGAATCATCATAAAGCGAAACGAGATCAAAAAGAGTATCCCTTTCTTCCTCTGTTAAATTCACTTCTTCGGCTACAATAGGTAACTCTTCTTCCTTTTCTACTTCTTTCTTTCCTGTCAAATCTTTTAAAACTGCAACCAATAAAAGAATAACAATACTACATAAGATCAAAAACATAAGAAGCATAACTGTCCGATCTTTTTTCATTCGACTCATTTTTCTCACCTTCTATTTACAGTATATAGAAAAGAAAACCAAAATACCATTTTTTTCTACTTCTTTTTTTTTAATTTACATCAAAAAAAGAGCTTCTGCTCTTAATAATTTTTATCTCTTAAAAATGGGGGGAAATCATAATCGGAATCATCTAACACTTCCCCACTATCATCATCATCATCATCATTCTGAGAGTTTGCAGCTACATAAGAAATTTCTTCTCTTGCTGATCTTCGATTCGGCTGTTGTTGAACATTAGAAAAAACCGGTTTCGAAGGTTCCTCATTTTTTCGATCAAAACCTGTAGCAATGACCGTTACGATGACCTCATCAGATAAGTTTTCATTGATAACCGAACCAAAAATGGTATTAATATCTGTTCCAGAGGCTGCTCTTACAACCTCAGCTGCCTGTTCCGCTTCAAAAAGGGTTAAGTTTACCCCACCGGTAATATTAATAATAGCATCCGTTGCCCCTGATATACTCGTTTCTAGTAAAGGACTCGATACGGCTTGCTGAGCAGCCTCAATAGCTCTATCTTCGCCCATACCAATACCAATTCCGATAATCGCTCTACCAGAATCTTTCATAACAGATTGAACATCCGCAAAATCTAGGTTGACAAGTCCGACTACTGCAATTAAATCAGAAATGGATTGAACACCTCTTCTTAAAACATTATCGACTTCTTTGAATGCTTCAAGCATTGGGGTGGTTTTATCGATAATCTCTCTTAAACGGTCATTTGGAATAACAATCAAGGTATCGACATGTTTTTCAAGCTCTGCTAATCCTTTTAGAGCATTATCCATCCTCTTTTTTCCTTCAAAAGTGAATGGTTTTGTAACAATTGCCACAGTTAAAGCACCTAACGCTTGAGCAATTTCAGCTACAACGGGAGCTGCTCCCGTACCTGTTCCACCACCCATTCCACAAGTAATAAAAACCATGTCAGCTCCAGCAAGAGCATCCTCAATTTCCTTTTTTGATTCAAGCGCTGCTTCCCTACCAATATCTGGTCTACTTCCAGCGCCAAGCCCATCGGTAAGATTTGCTCCTAACTGAATTTTTACATCTGCTTTGGAATTATTTAATACTTGTAAATCGGTATTCGCTACAATGAATTCTACGCCCTTTACTCCTGATTCTACCATACGGTTAACAGCATTACCTCCGCCGCCTCCGCAACCGATTACTTTTATCTTCGCTAATTGATCCATTTCTAGTCCGTTTCCCATGTTTGTTCCTCCTTAATTAGTATCAAAAAAGTTATAGAAAAATTTATTAATCATCGTTTCATTCGCGGTACTTTTCTTCTTTGGTTCTAAAAGAATATCTTGTTCCTCTTCTTTAAACATACTAATATCTTTCCCACTCAGCATGCATTTACGGTGAAAATACTTACAACTTCCAAGAGCACTTGTAAATTTATTATGTCTTGCCCCTAACTCTTGCATATTGAAACAACTTGCATTTCGTGATAGAACATCATCGACTAAATAGTTAAATCCTGCCAGTTCGCTGATTCCACCTACTACGATTATATAACTAATTTCTCTTTTTGTTAAGTGATTTATTTCATTTTTGGCAAGTTTTAAAATTTCCTTCAACCGCGATTCGATCACTTCAGAAATTTCTGGCTGCTGTATTGTTATCTTCTTTCCTTCCTTCGTTGTAACCTCTTTCGTATCATTATAATCCGCATAACGTCCCACCGATAAAGCAAAGGTTTCCTTCAATTCTCTTGCCACCTTTAAGTCCACTTTATAGATATAAGAAATATCTTTATCTACACTACTACTACCCACTGGCAAAAAAGAGTTTTTAATCATAATCCCTTTATTAAAGATCGCAATTGTGGTAACATCACCACCAATATTAATAATACAACCCATCTTCCGATCCAACTCTTTTGTTGTCACACAATAATAATCTGCTTGGGTATTATAAACAATATCCGTAATATTAACTCCTAAACTGCGCACTAAATCAATATAAGGATAAATTTCACTTTTAGAACTCGTTGCTACTACCGCTTTTGCAAAAAGCTTTTCTCCTTCCTCATCCTTAGGATCGGCTACCGCTGCCTCTTCATCAACCGTAAAAGAAATGGGTAAACAAGTTACAAGTTCCCGATCGGTTTCATAAGATCCATAAGCAGCATCTTTTAAAACTGCCACTACATCACTACCCCGTACTACACCCGTCCGAATATTCACAAGTCCTGTTTCCATCGTCATCTGAGCAGTATTTGCCGGAACGCAAAGAATCACTTCTCTTATTTTCATACTAAGTTTTTCTTCGGTTTTAACAAGAGCTTTATGAAGCGCTTCTTTTAATTTTTTACTATCATAAATGGTATTTTTTTTCATACCAGCACTTCGAATCGAAGTCGAAGCTAACACATAAAAGTCACTTCCCTCTGCCTCTGCTACAACGATTTTAATCTGATCGTTGCCAATATCTAGACCTGTATATATATGATTCAATGGAATCACCTCTATCTTTTTTCATTATACCGAAATTTGTCCTCTTTCACAAGAGCAAAATAAATCATATTTTTAAAACCCCAAGAAAAAAAGAGAAGAAAAAATGAACGATTTCTCTTTTAACTATTTTTGACATAAGAACAAGAACTACATTTAATTTGCTTGCCATGTTCTACTAACAAAGAACCACACTGAGGACATTTCTCATTCAAAGGTTTATCCCAAAAAGCCACTTTACATTTTGGATAATTACTGCAACCATAGAAAATTTTTCCTTTTCTTGTTCTTCGCTCTAAAATTTTTCCCCCACACGAAGGACAATCCGCTACCTCTATACGTTCTTTTTCCTCTTTTTTGACATATTTACATTCGGGATAATTACTACAAGCGATAAACTCTCCATAACGACCAACACGCTTCACAAGAGGATGCCCACATTCTGGACACATTTCGCCCGTTTCTTCTGCTTCTTTTTTCTCCATATCAGAGAATGCCTTTTCAACTCTTGGTTCGAAGACATCATAAAACTCTTTCAATACCTCATTCCAAACCATCTCACCATCGGCAATCTTATCTAAATCATCCTCCATTTCTTTCGTATATTTTACATTAATAATATCCGAGAAAAACTCTTGTAATTTATCCGTAGTTTCAACTCCCATTTCCGTTGGCTTAAACTTCTTATTCTCCATCACCACATAACCACGTTCTTTTAAGGTATCAATGGTTTTCGCATAGGTACTAGGGCGTCCAATTTCAAGCTCTTCCATCTCTTTAATTAATTTCGCTTCGGAATATCGAGCAGGCGGTTTCGTAAAATGCTGTTCTTTGGTCACTTCTTTGGCTTGATAATTTTTTCCTTCTTCAAGCGCAGGCAAAATCTTATCCTCACTCGATTCATACTCTTGATATACTTTTAAATAACCATCAAAAACAAGCACTCCCCCTGTTGTTTTAAACTGATAATCGTGGTTATCAAGAAGAACCGTGGTTTGATCTACTTTGGCATCCGCCATCAAAGAAGCAAGAGCTCTAGCATAAATCAAAGAATAAAGCTTATATTCATCTTTACTTAAATATTTCTCTACTTTTTTAGGACTTCTTAAAATACTAGTCGGACGAATTCCCTCATGCGCATCCTGCACATTTTCTTTTTTCTTTGTTTGTTTGGCATAACCAATATACTCTTTCCCATAATTCTCTTCTATAAAATGATAAGTACTACCAATAAACTCATCCGATAAGCGCACCGAATCCGTTCTCATATAGGTAATTAAACCCGTTGTCTCACTACCCAAATCAATTCCTTCATATAATTTTTGAGCCAGACTCATCGTCTTCTTGGCCGTAAATCCTAATTTTGTCGAAGCTTCTTGTTGTAGGGTTGAGGTAATAAAAGGAGGGCGACTTTTTTTCGCTTTCACTTTTTTCTCAATACTCGATAATAGAAAATCCGATCCCAAAGAAGATAACACTTTATCAGCTTCATCTTCCTTCTCTAGTTTTATTTCCTTTCCTTGATACTGAAATAAATCTGCTTCAAACCCCTCAAAAAAGGCCGTAATCGTCCAATATTCTTTCGCTTGAAACGCTTCAATCTCTCTTTCCCGATCAACAATTAATTTTAAAGCTACACTCTGAACACGACCCGCACTTTTCGCTTTAATTTTTGATTGCAATAATTTGGAAAGCCGAAAACCAATAATCCGATCTAAAATACGTCTTGTCTCTTGACTCTTCACTAGATTTTGATCGATCTTAGAAGGATGCTTCATTGCCTCTAATACTTTATCTTTCGTAATCTCATGAAACAAAACCCGATCATAATTATCCCCAATACCAAGAGCTTCTTTTAAATGCCAAGAAATCGCTTCCCCTTCCCGATCTGGGTCCGTTGCAAGAATAATATGATCACTATTTTGAACCGCTTTTTTTAAATCACTAATGATCTTTTTCTTTCCCTTTAAAGGAACATAATTTGGCGTAAAGCCATGCTCAACATCAACCCCTAAACCAAGCTTACCAGTAGTAGCCAAATCCCGAATATGCCCCTGACTTGCTACCACTTTATAATCTTTTCCTAAATACTTTTCAATGGTTTTACTTTTACTTGGACTTTCGACAATCACTAAATTCTTCGCCATTTCTTTGTCTCCTTCTTTTACACTTATAACTTATACTCTAACTTCTTGTTCCTTGTCAATCTTTTTTTCTAAAACTTTCTTAACCGGACCATAGGTCTTGCGATGTTCTTCCAAAACCCCATACTTCTCTAAAGCCTCTAAATGCTTTTTGGTCGGATAACCTTTATTATGTTTAAAATCATACATGGGATATTTTTGATCTAATTCTAACAGCATATGATCTCGCGTTACTTTCGCAATAACACTAGCAGCCGAAATCGTAATACTTTTTAAATCCCCTTTAATAATCGAAGTGCTAGGAACATCAAGATCAAGCTTCATCGCATCAATTAAAACGTGCTCAGGCTTTATAGGACAATTTGATATTGCCTTTACCATCGCTTCCTTTGTCGCTTCATAAATATTAATCTCATCGATTCTCTTTGCGGAAACAATCCCAATGCCAATGCCTAAGGCCTGTTCTTTAATCATAGGATACAACGCTTCTCTTTTTTTCTCCGATAACTTCTTCGAATCCGTCAAACCCGGTAAATCAAACTTTTCTGGTAAGATCACACAAGCGGTAACCACCGGCCCCACCAAAGGCCCCCGACCTACTTCATCGACTCCGGCAATTAAAGTAATTCCTTTGTTTCTTAACTCTCTTTCATACTGATAATTATCCATAATTTATCCTTTCTTAAAATAATCATTCTCAAACAACGTATAAAGCAACGCTGGATAACTGCTAATATATTGTATTTGCCAAAGCAACTCCAACGGCACTTCTTGATCTCTTACATAAAATAAAAATCGAGTCATCTCATCACCACTATCAAGCGATAACATCACTTCTTTCCCAAGTGATAACTGCTCTTCAAAAATATTTTGGTCAAACATCTCTATTGAAAAGATATAAAAATCAACATCAATATAACTACTATTATTAATGTCCAAAACTACTCCAAGCTTACGATTTGCAATATTTTTTTTCATCGCATACAAAAGATTATAACTAGAACTACACACAAAAATATTTAAAGAAGGATATTTTGAAATAATATCAGAAACCACTCTTGCATAGGTATTATTCTCTTCGGTTATCTTTTGAATATTTTGAATTAACACTACTTCATTCAAAGGAAGTAAATTCAAAATGAACTTTTGTTCCCCACTTATATTCATCTTTAAGGCATCTTCTAAAAAGAAAACATCTAAATAAGAAATCTCTTCTAAATTACTATTTTGAATTGTATTAATTGTCGTTTGATTACTCATCACTGGAGAAAAAACTAAAACTTGTTTATCTTTCGTCATCACCACATCTAGCATAATTCCCTGTACCGCATCGATTTCTTGTAAAATTTCCTTTATAAATTCTTGATTATTATAAAGATTACTTTTCCTGGCAATAATCTGCATAACATCATCCTCTCGTTTCACCTTATCTTATGAAACAAAAGAAAAAGAAATGCTTATTGTAAGCGTTCTCTTATTTTACTCGATACTTCTTTCATATCACATTTGCCTTTTACTTTCGGGCTGACTATTCCCATGATTTTTCCCATATCAGACATACCAGTTGGTTTTATTTCGGCGATCGTCTCATCTATAATCTTATCAATTTCTTCTTCGGTCAAAGGTTTTGGCAAATATTCTCTAATGATATCAACTTCTTCTTGTTCCTTTTCTACTAAATCACTTCTACCTGCTTTTTGATAAGAATCAATCGAATCCTCTCGCATTTTTACCTGTTTCAATAAAACATCCATAACAACATCATCTGTAATTTCGCATTTCTTATCAATTCGCACTTGATCAACACTCGCCTTAATCATACGAAGAACTGCAAGACGCTTACTGTTTTTCACTTTCATAGCCTCTACCATATCTTTTTTTATTTTATCAAACATAATATCCGTCCTTTCTTTTTTACCATAACACGCAAAACTATGTTCGTCAACCAAATTTAAAAAAGAAATCATACGACTTTTCGTATGTATCTTCTTATTCCGCTACCAATTCTCTACCCGTTAAATAATAATGATCACCATCGTTTTCAAAAGTAAAATGATAAGTAGAAAGAACTTCCCCTAACGTACCATCTAATACATCTACGGTTAAAACGATCTCATCACCCTCTTCTTCACTGTCCCGTAAAGATAAATTTACAGGAGCAGCATCACTTAATTCCTTCCGTTCAAATACAACAACCCCTTGATTGGTCGCATCATAATAAGCAAAATGATTTGTATCTACCCCAAAATCTTTCAGAGTAATACCCACATTAGGCCCATAAAGATCACTTGCCGCTTTCTTTAAATCTTCCTCACTGACAAAAGAAGCCGGTGATACACATTGATATTCTTCTGTATCCGTAGGAATTGTTAACGTATCACACGAAATCGACTCATTCTCTGCATTATGATAAGCATAGTAAAGAATGGCATCATTACTCATGATATCCAAAAAATCAAAATCAACATAAGCGATCTTTTGATATAATTCCTTCACTAGCCCTTGATCTACAGTACCTTTCGTAGAGCCACCCAAATGTTTATACGCAAAAAAGATCGCTCCTACAAAAATTTCAAGAACGACAATAAGAGCAACAACCTTTATCCAAGTATATTTTTTCTCCATTTTTACACCTTCTTTTTATGAATAAAGAATTTGATGATATAACTTTCAAAAATAATCATGATAACAATAAAAGCCCAAGCTAAAATGGTATAAAGCACTCCATCGGTATATTTATCTATAATAGCCAAAATACTCTCAGGAATATATTTTGCAATTAAAGCAGACACATCAGGTAGGCCAATATTATCACGAATAAAGGTTAAAATTCGCAAAAGAATATCAACAATGGCGATAAAATAAACAAAACTTGAAAACCGTTTAAAAAACATGACAACCACAAGGATTAAAACAATTAATACTATTAAATCAATATACATCTTTCCACCTCTATTATTCTCATTATACTACAACTTATTCAAAATAGGGATTCTTTTTCTTCTCTTCTCCTAAAGAACTATCTTCCCCATGACCAGAATAAATGACTATATCATCTGGATACTTTGAAATCTTCTGTAGAGAATTTTTCATATCCGCCATACTTCCAGTAGGCAAATCACAACGCCCTATATTCTCTTTAAAAAGAAAATCACCTACAAACATTACTTTTTCTTTTTCAAAGTAAAAAGTAACGGAATCACTACTATGTCCAGGTGTGTAAATCACTTGAAAAGTAAAATCACCAACCTTCTTCTCTTCTCCATCCATCAAATTACTTTTCTTATACACCATTAACTTTCGATTTTCATTTAAAAAATCCCGTAGAGCTCCAATATGATCAAAATGACTATGCGTAATTAGAATCGCTTGCACTTTATGATCCCCTACTACTTCTTTAATTTTTTTACTATCAGCACCAGGATCGACAATTAAACAAGTTTTATCACTCAATAATACATAGCAATTTTCCTCTAATGCCCCTGTAACAATTTTTTTAATTTCCATTTTTATCCCCTCACATATTATTAGAATAGTAGAAAAAAAGGCCCCTTGTCAAGAGGCAAAACATACTATCTAGTTTCCTTGCGCTTGTTCCGTTAACGTTATAATGTCAAATACATCAATTTCTCCACTACTATTGAAATCACACTGAGGATAATAATCATCCGTTGTACCAGCACTAAGAGCATTTGATAAAAGCGTTACATCCTCTTCAGTAACAACCCCATCTCCATTTGGATCTCAAACAGAAGCATTGAGAGCAATGGTAAAAGGATCTTCTTTGGTTCCACTACCAGCAGTAATGATAACTTCGGATTTTAAATTAAAAGAAGGCCGAATTGCATTAGTACTATTAGGAAGATCGTTGCCCACATAGCCACGAGTGCCCACAAAGTGTACGTAAGTCGTATCACCTGGTGTTAAAATCCAATAATCTACATTATCAGAACGATTAAATTGACCGGCCATTAATTCTCCTAAGCGAAGCAATCCTACTTTTGCACTAGTATGATCGGTAAAAGTATTGCCTGTTGCCGTTGTATATTTTGCTAAACGATAACTTGCCCCCTCTCCTACGGTTCCTAAATACCAAGTCGTATTATCCTCTATCATACTAGCATAAGTATTGCCGACATAATTGGTAAGATACTCCCCATGGAGAAAATTTCCTATCGGAGAATTGCTACTATAATAAACACTACCAGAAAATCTTTGAGCAAGAAACTGTCCATCACTCTTTAAGGATGCAGCAGCCACAATCTTTGTTAATCCACTTGTTTCATGGCTCACAATTTGATATAACGTATTTTCGCCTGTTCCAAACGTAAGATATTCCCCACTATATCTTGTATTCAATAAAGTTCCATTTAGATTAGTATCATTATCCCCTTCTAATCGATATGGATTGTTTTCTGACCCATCTCCGCTTACAATTCGAATGCCTGATTTTAGATTTATCGATGGCCGGATGCCAATTGCTTTCCCTGAAGGGTAATAACTTACACTACCTGATGCAACTGCACGAACATCAGATGCGCTATATGGGGTTAATAACCACCAATAAAGCCCATTATTCAAATAACCCTCCGTACTCGTGGTACCATTATAACTCATTGTATATTCATACATATTTAATAAACCAACCGGATCCGTTACCATAGTGGTTTCCGCTGGTTTCGTTGTTGCGGTTGTCATGGTTGCATTCCAATTACTATCCGTTTTAATAAAGCGACTATAATCTCTCAAATTCCCTAAAAAACCATCCACCGAAGTATCATTTAACCAAGACTCCATATAACTTCCTGCAAAAGCCGTATTATTCGATGAATTATAAGGAATCCCACTAATATTCCATTGCGTTACTAATTTGACACTATTATCACTTGGATCAATACTTACTGCTCGCCATAATTTCCCACTATACCAAATATAGTTATTTGGATCCGTTCCTGTAATAAAAGTTTGATCCGGATCACTTGTATCAACGTTTCCATTTTCTCCTACAGAAGCAAGAAGTGTTTCAGAAACCGTTTTTCTTTCTTCTGTCTGAACTGCTTCTAATTTTAATTTTCCATAATAAACTTTCCCCTCTGCCTCATTTCCAGTGTCAATATCAAGCCAAAGACGTAATTCATAAGAATTTTTCTCCCCTTTTTCTAGATAACCATCCATCAAAAAGCCAGTCTCGCCTAACGTACCAATCTTAGAAACACCATTTTCTTTCATTTCATAACGAATGTCATTTACATCTAACGGTTCGCAAGAAACCATAGCCTCTTTCTTACAACTAGCAAGACCTTCTTCATCTACTTCCAAAGACAAGCGAAAACTCGCTGGGACATCACTATTATTTTGAACGGTAAAAGTATAAGGGTCCAAGGCTTGTCCATCCGCATCTTCCGTTGGTATTGCATATTTTAAAACAATTCCCTCACTCGTGGATTCATCTAATATTAAATCAAGATCTCCTACGGTAACCGTTAAATTTTTTTGACCAATCACGGTTTGACTTAACCAAGCATAAGATAAACCAACTAATAGACAAACAAATAAAACAATCGAAAAAATAATAACAATCTTTTTCTTTCCCAATTCTTGCGTTTTTGCTTTCATTCTTGACACCCTACCTTTATGATTATTCTAACATAAAAAAAGAAAGAGGACTACCCTCTTTTTACGAAACTTTACATCATCATACTGTCTTCAACATCATCTGCTACCTGCATCATTTTGCATTTTATTTTTTGTAATTTATCAGGATTTTTCTTAAAATAAATTACCATACCAGCTCCTATTCCTGCTAACACAGCTGCAGATAAAAACATTTTTTTCTTATCCATATTATCATGCCTCCTAAAAATAGTATGGAAAAAAGAAATTAAATTATACCATTTTTTAAATAAAAGCCAAGAGTTGTTTTTCTTTTCCGCTCTTGATTGTTTAAAACCGCAAGAGAAAAAGCTTCAAAATCTCCAATTAAAATTAATTTTTTCTTACTTCTCGTAATTCCCGTATAAAGAAGTTTTCGATAAAGCATTTTATGATAAGCCATAACCAAAGGAATGATCACCATCTCAAATTCACTTCCTTGGCTTTTATGAATGGAAATAGCATAAGCATGCGCTAATTTAGAAAACATCGCAGGTGTATATTTTACTAAGTTAGAATCGAAATCAACATAAATTTCTTTTTTATTTAATGTTTTAATTGTTTCAATATAACCAATATCCCCATTAAAAACAAAATCATCTGGCCTATTACTTAATTGAATGACTTTATCCTCTTCTCGGTAAATGACATCACCGCTTGTAATCTCTTTTTTTCTTAATGCTTTCGGATTCCAAATTTTTTGCATTTCTTTATTAATATTATCGATGCCATTTTGTGTTTTATACATCGGTGCTAAAATCTGTACTTCATTGCTCTTATAATCTTTACAAATTTCTTTCATTGCTTCTAAGACTTGATCATCCGGACAAGAAAGGAACTGCAAGTCTTCTCCTTGTCTAAAAATATCTGGATCCACAATTCCTTCTTTCACTTCATGAGCCAGTGTGATAATATGAGAATCTTTTCCTTGACGATATAAATTTTTTAGAGCAATGACCTCTAACTCTTCACTTTCAATTAAATCCTTTAAGACTTCCCCAGCTCCCACACTTGGTAATTGATCGGCATCTCCTACAAAAACCACTTTACAATTGCTAGAAAGTCCTTTTAATAAATTACTTAATAATAAGGTATCTACCATACTCGTTTCATCAACGATTACAAATTTTGTATTACTTTTATGATATTCATTGACTTGAAAGCGATTGGTATCTTTATTCCATTTTAAGAAACGATGAATCGTAGAAGCCGGAAAAGCAGTCGCTTCACTCATTCTTTTACTTGCTCTTCCGGTAGGAGCCAGTAATGTAATGTTTTCTTCTAATTTTTCTTTTTGTTCCGGAAAAGACAAACGATATAAATCAAGAATTCCTCGAATGATCGTTGTTTTCCCAGTACCCGGTCCACCAGTAATTACCACCACTTGACTAATAATCGCCTCTTTCATCGCTCTTTTCTGTTCTTCATTATAAGTAATGGCATTTTGCTTTTCAATTTCACTTAAATAAGTATTTATTTTCTTTAACTCTTTTTTCTTGGTATGAGCAAGCATTCGTAAACGTCTAGCGATAAAGATTTCCGCATCATAATATTCTTTTAAATACCATTTCTCACTTCTATTTACCAATCTTTCTTCTTTCTCTAAAGCCAAAAATGCTTCTTGATACTTCTCTTTCTCTAGTTCTTTTTTTAACACTCTAGAAAGAAAAGGAATAATTTCTTCTTGCAGAAAATATGTATGGCCAACAGTATTCGTTAACTCTCTCATCACATAAACAATGGCCGCTTTCACTCTTCTTGGATCATCTTTGGCTAGATCATGAGCAAAAGAGATCCGATCAATTTGAGAAAAAGAAATATCATCAAGATCATAATAGATCTGATAAACATCATTCATTAAAACACGAATGGCATTTTCTTTATAGAAATGATAAATTTTCATACTTTCTTTGGTTGTAAAACCATACTCTGTTAATTTTAAAATTGCCTCATAACTTCCTTGATAAGATAATAATCCTTGATGTAGAATATCCACTTGCTTTTGGGTAATCGAAGGAACACAAATTAAATCAGAAGGATGATGTAAAATAACTTCAAAAGTATCCTCATGAAAAACATTAACAATCTTTTCTGCAGTCTTCGCTCCAATGCCGGGGAATAAGTCAGAAGAAAGTACTTCTACCATAGCATTATTCTCCTTAGGCATCATTCTCTCAAAATGATCAACTGCAAATTGATCCCCATATTTCGCATGATGTACTTTTTTTCCTTCGAAAAGATAGGTATCAATTTCATTTAAATCCGGAAAGTAACCCGTAAAAGAAATCGTCTGATTCAGCCAATCTTTTAAATCTTCACTTGCTTCCTTCACTTTAAAAAGTCCAATCAAATAACCATTACTTGAAGAGGAAAAAATTTCTTTTTTAAAATTCCCTTTTATAAAAGACATGCCTCTTCCTCCTTTACTACCCCCATACAGTAACTGTTAAAACATTCTTTGATTTCTACTTTCACAAAAGTATTGGGTTTGATCTCTTCTTTTACTTTTACTTTTAAATAGTTTGAGGTATGTCCGGTACTAATTCCATCTTTCGAAGTTTCTATAAGGACTTCTAAGGTTTTCCCTTGAAATTTTTGGGCATAAGCAAGTTCTAATTCTCGTGAAACGGCTGTCAACCTTCTAGCTCTATCTTTCTTCGTAAGAGGATCAACTTGATTTGGAAATTCGACTGCTTTTGTACCTTTGCGCTCCGAATAAGGGAAAACATGAATTTTAGCAAAAGAAATCTTTTTCGCATAAGCACAGGTTTCTAAAAACATTTCTTCGGTCTCTCCCGGAAAGCCTACAATAATATCCGTCGTAATAGAAATATCAGGACGAATCTCTCTTATCTTCTTAATAATTTCTTCATATTCTTTTAAGTCATACTTTCTTCCCATCGCTTTTAAAACAGGATCGCTTCCCGCTTGCAAAGGAATATGCAAATGGTTAGCAATTATCTTAGAATCACGTAACACTTCTAAGACCTCACCTGTCATTTCCGTCGCTTCAACACTAGAAATACGTAATCTTTTTAACCCTTTGATCTGCACCATTTCTTTTAATAAATCGGCAAAAGAAGTCTCCAAATCAACTCCATAGTGTCCCGTATGAATCCCAGTTAACACTAACTCTTGATACCCATTTTCTACTAACTTTCTCGCTTCTTTTAAGGCCATCTTCGGATCTTTGCTCCGACACTTCCCTCTGACATAAGGAATAATACAATAATTACAAAAATTTTCACAACCATCTTGAATCTTTAAAAAAGCCCGACATCTTCCTTCAAAATGGGTTAGAAACATATCTTCAAATTTTTCTTTCGGTCCAAAAGGAACGTGAATCTCTTCTTTTTTGGTAAAATATTCATCCAAAAGAGAAACAATGGCACTTTTGTTTTTATTCCCAATATAAATGTCAATCGCTTCATCACGGTAATTTCCATTCGCTTCCACAAAACATCCCATTGCTACCAAACAAGCCTTGGGATTTCTTCGTTTCGCTTGATGAATCATCTTCCTGCTCTTGGCATCCGAAGTATTGGTTACGGTACAAGTATTAATAATATAAACATCACAAACAGAATCAAAAGGGGCAATGGCATAACCAGCTTTTTCTAACGTTTCAACAATGTATTCACTCTCATAAGTATTAACTTTACAACCTAAAGTACAAATTCCAACCCGCATAACGAAAACCTCCAAAAGAAAAAAGCTTAATGTCTTTGCTTCTTTACAATCATATAAACCTTACTTTTTTCTTTATCTTTATCTATATATATTTTATACTGTTCTGTCTTATTTTGTTGTCTCTGACATAAAATTTTTGCTAAATTCTCCTGATAAAAAGGAATAAAAGCCTCATCCTGCCTAGAAAAATTACCCCCTGTCTTTTCAAAGGTATAAACGGAAGGAACCGTGGTCTCATAAACCCTATAATTTCCCTTCTCCACTTGATACCCATCCATCTTTTCTTCGAAAGGAAATTGATAAGCAAACTCTTTTTTCTTCTCCCAAAACATACTTTCATAAGTAAAAAACTGATACCCTAATAATAATACTCGATAGTCGTCTCGTTTTTCTCCTTCCTTTTCATTTTCATCCAACCATTCCTCGCGATAACGATCCATTCGATGAAAAAGTTCCTCTTCCGTTAAAGTTAAAAAATCCAAATAAGAAGGAATTTCAGTTCTCTTTTTCAATGCTTTTATAATACTAGGATCACTCGAAGAAAGAAAATCATCCCCTGCCAAAGTGAATTTTCGACGGGAAAGATCTACAAGTTTTTTATTATCTGGTTCTGTTTGTGCCAAAAAATCAAGATCTCTTTTTTGAAAATAAACTTTCTTTTCATCTTTACTAAATATTTTCATGCTACGCCTCCTAAACGTGCCTTTATTATATAATTTTTAAGAAGAAAAAGCAACGAAATCTGCTAAAAAAGTTAAGATATCTGAAGAAGTAACTTTTAAGAAGAAAAGAAATAAAGCCGAAAGCAAAAGAAATGGTCCATAAGGAATCATCGGTTCTTTTCTTCGATAATAAAGAAAAAGCGCAACCGGCAAAGCAATAAAACTACCAAGAAAAACAGCCACAAGACCTACAAGCGGTTCCAAAAACAACCCAATCACAAAAAGAAGTTTTACATCTCCCCCACCGAGACTTTCTTTTTTAAAAAGAAAATTGCCTAGTTTCATCAAACAAAACATAAAAAGAAAAAGAACAGCACCAGAGAAAAGAGAAGAGGCAAGAAGAGAAAAACCTCCTTGAAAAAAACGTACAACAAGAAAACAGATAGCAAAGAACAAAAGAACAGAATCTGGAATAATCATATAAAGTAAATCACTTGTTAATACAATCAAAAACAAAGAAGATGCCAGTAAAGCAATCAAAAGATCAAAAGAAAAGCCAAAAGAATAATAACTAACCGCAAATAAAATTCCAGTAAACAATTCGATAAAAGTAGAAAAAGGACTCACTTTCTGTTTACAATAACGACATCTTCCTCTTAAAAAAAGATAAGAAAAAATAGGAATCATATCAAGAAAAGAAAGTGAATGATGACAAGAATCGCAATAACTACGTCTTTTTATAAAATCTTCATTTCTTCCTAAGCGCATTCCTACGACACAAAAGAAAGAGCCAAAGAAAAGCCCTATCACAAAAAACATAACAATCAAAACTATTTCCATCAAACCACCTACTGAATCTTTCCATAAATATCAAACATTGGCATAACGACCGATAATAAAATAATACCAACAATGAAAGCTAACAAACCAATCATTAAAGGTTCCATTAAACTTTGCATTTGTTTAATCAAATTCTTATGCAACGATTGATAGTAATTCGCTACCTTTTCCATCATCATTCCTAATTGCCCCGTATTTTCCCCAGTTACAATCATTTCATAAGCTGCAACAGGAAAAGCCCAGGATCCTTTAAAAGCATCAGAAACGGAGGCACCTTTATTTAAGTTAAGAATGGATTTATTAATCATACTTTTATATACTTCATTATTCGTAATCTTAGATAAAATCTCCATACTATCAGTAATAAAGACCCCATGATTTAATAAAGAAGCAAAAGTTTTAGTAAAGTTATAGACCTCATTATAAATAATAATTTTACTCATTACCGGAATATGCATCATTAATGTTTGAATCGCCTTTCGAAAGCCTTTTACTTTCTTATAAAGAAAAATAATAAGTCCAACGACGAAAACAATACCAAGGATAATAAAAATATAATTATGAACAAGAAAATCACTAACATTCATAATAAAAATAGTAAGGCTTGGCATCTCAGCATCATTTGTTTCATACATTTCTACAAAGCTAGGAACAATTGAGACTAAAATGAAAATTAAAACAGCAATGGCAATACATAGGACAATCACCGGATAAGTCATAGCTGAAATCATCTGTTTTCTTGTTTCTTCTTTCGAAGTATAGTAATCAGCCATATCATCAAGAACCGAAGTCAAATCTCCCGTTAATTCCGCCGTTCTTACCATATTGACAAGAAGTTTTGGAAATTTATCTTTTTGACTTTCCATCGCATCCGATAAATTTTCTCCCTTTAATAACTGATAAATAATCTCCTGATAAACTTTGCGATGTTCTGGTTTCTCGGCTTGCTTTTCTAGAATTCGAACCGAATCAATCAACGGAATTCCCGCTTTGATATAAGTCGACAATTGGGTTAAGGTAAAGGACAAATCTGCCGCTTTAAATCCTCCTCCAATATTAATATCAACATCCAAAGCACTTCTTGGCGTAAGAGAAATAATTTGATAACCTTCATTGGTAAGAAAAGCACGAATCTCTTCAATCCCTTCCCCCTCTATTGTTCCTTGAATCTTCTTTCCGGCTTCATTTTTAGCTTTATAGCGGTAAGAAGTTAACGTTTTCTTACGATAACTTTTTTGCTTTTCTTTTTGAGCCGCTAACAATTCTGCCATTTCTTTTTCTGTTTCATCTTTTTCCTGCTTTGGTATACTATTTTCTTTCAAAGAAGAAAAATTAAAAGTAAAAAGAGCGCGAACAACATGATAAATTGCAATAAATGGTCGAAAGAATTGTTCCATATTTGTCACCCTCTTATTCTAAAAAGATTATAACATTTTTAAGGCAAAGACACAAGAGGGAAACAACTTGCATATATTAAAACAAAGGTGATAATATGTACAATCAATATAGTCCTTGGGGGATGAATATGGGCTCCGTCAACTTTACACCAAAGCACCGTTTTAATTGGAATAATATCCTAAATAACACTCAAAAAACATTAGGAATCATTAATCAGGCCATTCCCCTTATTTATCAAATGGGACCGGTCATCAAAAATGCCAGAACTCTTTTTAAAATTGCCGGTGCGATGAACGAGAAAGAAGAAGATTCAACTCCCCCACCCCCAATAGAAGAACAAAAAAAGAAAGATAGTAATCTACAATTTTTCTTGTAATTGCCATCTTTTTTTATTCATAAACTCTTCCTATTAAAGTCGCATTCCCAAAAGGAGCGGCATAACTAACCGAAGAAAGAACTTCATAAGCCAAATAATAATTACCCGTCAAATTTGTAATATTCAAATCAATGGTAAACCAAGTATCATTGCCTGGGGCAACAAGAGAAGTTTTATTACTTGTCAGATCACTAATAAAGCTAGAATTTGTAGTTGCAACAGCGGTAGAAAAAGTAAGATTAGCACTTGCTCCAGATTGATAGCCTTGGGCCCGATAGGTAGCATAATGTGTCAAATCATAAGCTTTATTACTCCAAGCGACAACTCGAGAAAGACCATCCGAACCAAAGAAATACAGATAATGGCGATCAGTTTGCCACTGAGCTGCCGAACTTGCCCCTTCTTGCTTCTTTTGACTCCAAGCACCATCATCGGAACTATCAAGAGCAAAAACAATCTGATCATCATGTTTCCATTTTGGCGATATCGTTACCGTTTGAGCAGGCATTTTAAAACTTGTCGTATTACTATCTAGTGTCATCAAAGTAGCCCCACTACTATCTCTAACGGTAGCACCATAATAAGTAAAACCGGAATTGGGATTCGTCGTAAAATTAAGAGTTTTCCCTGCTGTAGCAGTATCAGAAACTGTAATGCTTCCCCCCGTTACCGTACGACTACTAACATTAAAACTATTCACTTTACTAACCGCTGTTCTACCACTCTCAAGAACCACCGCATTATTTTCAAACCCCCCTTGAATTCCAAAAGTAACTGTTTGAGTACTATTACTATGATTTACTATATAAACTTCAATATCAAAAGGCTTACTATCAATTTGCGTACCTAATGTAGAATTTGGTTTCCCAAAAGCCGGATCATAATAAACATCAACATTACTATTGTTTAAGTAATAAAGTTGATACCGACTTGCTGTTTTATTTAAACTACTAACAATCAAAGTAAAAGAAGCTTCCCCATTTGCCGGTACACTAACTCTCCCATTTGTTACACCTACCCCACTAATAGAATAATTAAAGTCTCCAATTTCAATACTAATGGCCTTCCCTTTTTCTTTGGTAACCGTAAACATAGCATAAGAAAAATAGCCACCAATACATAAAAGCGAAATAATAATCGCCACAATAGCATAGACTTTTGGCACCGTCACCTTCGATAATTTTTTCATAGCATCACTCTCTTATTATAACCTTATCTTAAGTAAAGTTTAACACACTTTTCGAACCACTTCAACTTTTCTTACCGAAAAAACTGTAAAGTGCCTTCAAAAGTTTTTTCTCTTTTTAAACGAGTGAAACAAAAAAACGTGATTAAAAACCACGTCTTTATGCAATGTTAATAATTTCCACTTCATAAGATCCATTCGGACTTTCTACCGTAATAATATCTCCTACCTTATGATTCATAAGAGCAAGGGCAATTGGACTTTCATTCGAAATCCTTCCTTCAAAAGGATCCGCCTCTTGACTTCCTACGATTTGATATTCATCTGAATCATCTGGATCATCTACATATTTAATTCCAACCGTACTTCCAAGTCCAACTTTATCTTTCGGAATATCTTTAATAATTTCAACATTCTCAAGCATCTTTTCAATGGTTTTAATTCTTCCTTCAATTTGCGCTTGCTCATTTTTAGCAGCATCATAATCGGCATTTTCAGATAAGTCTCCTAGGCTTCTTGCTTCTTTAATCGCTTGAATATTAGCAGGCCTTCTTACATTTATTAATTCATCTAATTCTTTCTTTAAATCATTTAATCCTTCTTCTGTTAAATAGACTACTTTTTTATTTCCCATTTTTATCACCTCAATTATTTTTTTATGTAGTCATACTACTCATAACATGATTCAAAGTATAGCATATTTTATGCAATTTTTCAAGAGTTTTTTACTTATTTTTACATCTCATTTTTTCAAAATCCACCGGATAATTTCCCTTTTTATCTGATAATATTCTTCTTCCTCAAATTGCATATTGGCAATGCAAAATCGCTTATTGGCAATATGGGCACAAAACATACATTCATAAAGTTGAAAGCAATCTTGAATAAAGAAAGAGTGCATAATTTTATTAGAACAAATCACCTGATAACTATTACTACAGCCACTGGAATCAAAGACGCGAATACAAAAATTACAAGATCCAGATCGAAAAGAAGCAAGTAGAAACTCACTCTTCCCACAAGATTCACAGAAAACTAAGTTTTTGGAATCACTGCAATCACTTGAATGAAAAATATTTTCACAACGATAAATGGTGTCACTTTCACTAACATTTTCTGAATCATAGACTCTTTCGGTCGTCATTAAATTCACGTCCTCCCACAAGGTAAGAAGTTCTTTTAAATTATGAATGTCCTGTTTTTCCCGCATCCATCCTTCTTCTCTTTCTTTTTTCTGCATATTAAAATTGGTTATAAAGGCTTTGTTACGACAAGGATTAACCCAAGTCAGTTGATTGGTGATCGAATCTTTTACCCTTTCTGGCAAGCAAAGATCAAAAGCAAAAAAATCTTTGATTTCCTCCAAAGAAAAGGGATTATCATTTTCAAAAATGGCTTGAAATATCTTTTGGATGATTTCTAGAGCTTGTTCTTGACTCATATTTTCTTCTCCTTTCTAGAGCATTCTCTTGCAGAAATTCTTTCATAGTTATTCCTTCTTCACAAACAAAGGAAAAGGATTTGACTTTTTCTTTCCGCTTTTTTTCTTCTATCATTTCTTTTTTTCTTTCGTGTTCTCCTCTTGCCTTAAAATCAACGGTTCTTCCTAAAAAAGCTGGTAATAAAACCCCATCTTTACTAAGACGAAGAAGACATTCTCGATCTTTTAAATTCGCAAGAACCTCTACTTTTTTCTCCTTGCGATCATCCAAAGGAATCTTCATTGACAAATTATCAACAAAAAAGGAAGCATCCCCTTTCGATAAGCGAAATAAATAATAGTTAGAAACATTCGCCAAAATAGCATTTTTTAAAGATTCGGATATCTGATTAAAATATTGACCGGCCAACAGTAAGGAAACTTGATACTTTCTAGCCTCGGACAAGAAACGAGGTAAAATGGGATTTTCTACCCGCGCTACTTCATCAATAATAAAAATAAGATGCTCTTTTCTACCCTCTTGCGACATCAAAGAAAAGATCTGCTGCATAATTAACCCTGCTAACGTTTTCGTAATCTTATCTCCTAGTTTTCGTCGTTCAAAAGAAAATAACGTAACCCCATTCTTTTCGATCATCTCTTTTAAACCATCTTCTTCTATTCTCTGATGAAAAAAAGGTAGTAAATCCACTTCATCAAGAAATGATAAAATAGGTGCAATCGCCTGCGAATAGGATTGGGTTTTTAATTCATTAAAATCCGAAAGAAAAAAATCGAGAATACTAAGAGGAAGATGTTCTTTGTACTCTTTAAGGATAGAAGTGCGATAAGAAAGATCAAGGACTAACTTTTTTAAAGTCTGAAAATGAAATTGTTTGGCCGTTAACAAAAGATAAATCGAATAACGTAAAACTCTTTCCAATTTCGGATTGTACTGATCTTGTAATAAAGTTTGAAAAAGCTCAAGAAAAAGTTCCGTATCCGCGATAACATCACTATCTTTATTTTGGAAAAGATCAATACTATTTTCTAAATCCATAAAATCGATGACTTTACTAAAAGTCCCAATTTCTTTTTTTAAAGAAGCATGGGGATCGATGATGATAAATTTGTAATGGGAAGAAAGGGAAGGATTTTCTAGAATTCGGGTGATAAATAAACTGATAAATTTTGATTTTCCCGAACCACTAGAACCAAATAACACCGAATGCTTAAAAAAAGAATAGTCTTCGGGATGCAGATAACGTTTGGTTTGATCATAAGGAAAGGGATCGATTTCAAACAAAGATGAAGTAGGATTTGGTGATAAGAGAGGTAGTACCTTTTGGAGAGCAAAATAAGTTGGCGGAGTTTTATAGAAGTAACGTTTGTTCTCTTCCAAGGAAGTGGATAAAAATCTAGCGGCATCAAAAAAGAAGAGGTGATATTTTTTTCTTTGCTCTTTCGCTTGGACCGAAAGGAAACAAGAAAAATGAATATTCCCTTCATAAAGCTTTTGAAAAGTGATTTCGATAAGAACCAATTTTTTCTTCTTTTTGATCTCAAAATAATTGAAAAAATCAATTAAAGTCCCAAAGTGAATCATGGGAAAAGAAAAAGTAGCGAAGCTATCTTCGTCGAAAGGAACATCGGCTTGTTTTAAAAGAACAGAAGAAAGGGAATCAATCATGGGCGGTAAGGCTCTTTTGGTTTTCACATAAAAACGAAAAGTATTCTCTTTCAAAAGAATAAAAAGTCTGCCCTTACGAAATAAACCATTATATTTGGCAAGCGTAGAAAAGAAATGAATCCAGTCTTCTTTTTCTTGTCTTTTCTTTGTAAAATAAAGTTCATACCAAAACATCATGATCATCTGTCCCCTTAGAAAAATTATAACAAAAAACAAAAAAGAAAACTGACTTTTCCCCTATCAGTTTTGTCAGTTTTTAATAAATCGGAACCAAAAAATCGGTAACTCCATCATGATAATATTCAAGCTCCGGCAAAGCTTTCAATTTATACTTACAAGCCGGAAGAAATTCTAAATAAAACTTATGAGACATCGCTTGAATCTCCTTAGGATCTTGGGAAGAAATACGGAAACACAACCACTTAGAAGCCGGAACAACAATTCTTTGAGCCTCTCTCAATTGGCTTTTATATAAAACGAAATAACCCGTACAATTTACTCGAGTCTCATCTTTATAAGTAATCATTCCAAAACTAGGTCCTTCTTCCGAACTGTATGCTTGATTAATTTTTTGATAAAAAAGAGGAGCTTCTAAGCCAATCGTCTTTTCGGTTGTCTCAAAGCCAAAGCCATATAAAATCTGAGAATCTAAAGAAAGTACTTGATACTCAAAAGGAATAATTTCTTCATTGTTCTCTAATAAATGAAGTTTCGGAAAATTTTTGAGTCGACCAAGCGAAGAAACCCTGCTTGGTTTCACACCATGAAATCTTTCAAATGCCCGAGAAAAAGAGGTAGCATTTTGATATTGGTACTCCAAAGCTAAATCGGCAATTTTAGGCTTCTTTAATAAAAGATCAACCCCAGCATTTGATAGCCGTCGTTTGCGAATATAATCCCTTACCGTCATTCCAAAAACAAAAGAAAAGATTTGCCGCATCGTATAAACGTTTACCCCTAAAATACGCGCTAAAACGGAATCTTCTATTTTCTCTTCCAAATGAGTTTCAATATAATCGATCATTTCATTTAAAGCCCGATAACCCTGCAAAACAAATCACTTCACTTCTATAATTCTCGTTGGTACCAAACATTCTCTTTCTGGTAGAAAAGACTACCTTCTTCAACCTTAATTTGCTGATACTCTGGTTTTAAAAGTACTTTCCCTTCATAATCAATTAATCCTACCATTTTTCCCTTTGACACCAATAAATAAGGAGCATCCTCCACCAAATCAACAGATAAATAAGAATCCGTCAACAAATCCTTCTTGGCTTTATTCAAAAGTTTTATCACATTATTTTGATCTAAAACAAGAAAATGATCCGTATCTAATATTTGTATCCCAAGATACTCCAAAGGCAAGACTTCCTCTTCATTCGTATCAATCACTCCAAAATAGCCATTATTACCTACCACCGCAAGACCATCACTTGTAAAATCACCTGCTTGCGTAGAAGAATAGGCATAAGGAATAACCATTTCTTCCTCTTCGTTGATGTAACCAGCAAGGCCATCTTCATTAACAACTAAAGCAAGACCACTTTCAAATGGCTTTAAAGCTACATAAGAACCAGTCAAACTACGATCTTCTTCTTTCCTAGTATCATAAAGATGAATCTTTCCTTCTAGATCTGTATAATAAAGGATATTATCTGAAAAAGCAATAACATTTTTAAAGGAAAGAGGAGAACAAGAAGTTAAAACTCCATCTTGTAATAGAAAATACTGATTATCCGCTCCATTTGAGGCCTGAAAGAAAACATTATCCCCATCCACCAAAGGAAGAATTATCTGATAAGTTGGTTCTAAAAGATAATTGCCATCATGACCTACAATGCCATAAAGACCATCAACAGAAACAAGAAAAGCTGTGCCTACTTCTTCTACCGTTTGAAAAGAAGAAGCCCCCACTTGATTTCCGGCTCGATCCAAAAAAGCATAATTCATCGCCGAAGAAACTAAAAACAAATTAGAATCAAGAATCGTTACAGACTCATATTGAGCCGGAAGTACTTCGTTCCCTTCCGCATCAATGACTCCTACTAAATTAGAAATATCCGTAAAAGGTGCCAAAGAAGAAGTAAAGTGCAAAGAAGAATAATCATAACTTCCATCTTCCTTTTGCAAAGAAGAAATCAAAGGATATTCACCAATGAACTTTTTCTCCTGATTATAATAACGAAAGACATCCCCCTCTCCTTCCGTATAAAAACCATCATGATAAGAAAGATAATTTCCTTGAAAAGGCAATTGCACTTCACTCCCATGGAAAGCAGAATGAAGAAAGAGGAAAACCCCACTGAAGCAAAGAATCACTCCACAAAGAACAATAATAATTAAGAAAATACGTCGTTTCATTTTTTCCTCCTTTTTATCCTGTTACGCGGAAAATATTAACCATATAAGGGGTATCCCGGAAACGGAATTCTTCGCTAGCCCCATCAACAATAATACGATAATCTCCAGCAGGAAGCCCTGAAATATCAAAACTAAAATCTTGATTATAAAAATCAGTACCCGGTGCAACTTCCGTAGGAGTTCGACCAATATTAAAGGTTCCTAAAGTAATAACACATTGATTACTAGCATTAGCAACACATAAAGTTCTTACATGTTGTCCAAGACCATTCCAACTAGATTCAATATCATTCATATGAACTCTAATATGCATCGTAACGGTCGTTCCACTCGTTCTAACATTGGTAATAAACAAAGTATTCCACCAGAAATTACTATTTAAACATCGATCTCTTGTCGGTATCATTTGATCATTAGGACAAATAGTATAATTAGACTGTAACACCGTTGCCGCTTTTTTCGTTACCGTAAAGTTGGCATAATACCAACCAAGTCCATTATCAGGCATTTGCACTTGCTTATTCCCAGCTTGATCAAAAACTTGAACATAAACCGTATAATTAGCGGTAGCATTAAGAGAATAGGAAAGACTAGAAGTATCACTAGTTAAAGTCCTATCATAAGCACCATTTTTATTGATTTGAACTTGAATTTTACTAATTCCATTCGCATCATGTCCATCAATTTGATTATACATAGTATCCATAACATAAGTACCTTCTGGATAAACAAACGATAAAGTTGGTGGAGTTTTATCAATACGAATCATCGTAGTAGCGGGATCCGAACATCTACCATCAATATTACAATACCGGATATAAGCCGCTTGATTTCTTTCTGCTGAAAAAGGAGTAGTGGTAAACGAACTGCTAGCAGAATTACTATAGGTTGTATAACTAGAAGCATCATAACTATATTGCCAATAAGCAATTTGACCAGTATAAGTGGTACTAACTTGCAAGCTAAAGCTTTGATTGGTCCAATTTCCATTGGTAGGATTTTGAATCATTGGTACCGGTAAAGACAAATCAAGGGTTAAAACCACCGAAGAATTCTCCGAACAGTTTCCAGCAACATCACAAGTACGGAAATAAACAAGTTGATCCATATCCTCAGCAAAAGTTATCTCAGTACTTTCGACCCCTTTCTGTTCACTATACGTTTGCCAAGTCTCTCCATCCATACTATAATCCCAATGATCGATACCACTCAAAGCATCGGAAGAAGCTATGGTTAAAATTAAATCATCCTCTCCTGCTTGAATCGTAATCGCTGGTTTGGTAGGAGGAGTTTTATCAATATGATAAGAAGCAGTATTAGAAGTTTCACAAGTATTACCATGACTATCAAATAAGGTTAACTTCCCATATCGATTTCCTTCCTCACTTAATACGAATTCCGTTGGCTTTCCCGAACCATACGTAGTCACACAACTACCTTCACTAGAACAATCATGTATTCGATAAGAAGTTACCTCCTCTGGAACATTAGAAACGCCAATGGTAATATTATGATTATACCAAGTATCACTATCATAATTTGGATCCACCGTAAAGTTCACGACACTACAATCAAGAGAACCTCCATCCCCATCATCCGTATTAGAAGTATAATTTGGACAAATTAATAAAGGATAATACAAATAATCTTTGGCACTCACTTTCGTTACCACTACAGCACTATAATTATAGACCGTTCCCGAATAAGAAACATTACCCTCATAATCAACACAAGACTCTTCCTGACGATCAACAATTTCATCAATATAGTTCTGATCGACTAAGGTACTTAACAAAACAAAACTCTCTTCCCCAATTTCAGCAGGTAATTCACTACGATGATCCGAATAATATTCCATCGCTGCTGCCCGCATCATTTCTTCTTGATTTTCATAATACTCTCTTTCCGATCCTTGAATCGTTTTAAAAACACCAATTCCCACTACCGTTGTCAAAAGACCAAGAATCACAATTGTCGCTAATAATTCTACCATTGTAAAACCTTTTTGTTTTCTCATAACCTACCTCACATACCTTTACTATAATCCATTATAGCGAAAAAAAAGAAAAAAATCATCTAATTTTTTTCAATTCTTTCAAAAAGAAATCATCTGTCATTCCACATAAGAAATCAATAATCTGTCTTTTCAAAGAGGTATTCTTACAGTAAAAGTCATCTTGATGATTTAAAAACAAGGTATAAATCACACTCTTTTGATTCTGTTGCACCAGATCGTTATAATATTGATGATAAAGTTTCCACATTCCCACTTGATATTTTTTAAATTGAATCGTAGAAAGAGAATATCGATAAATATGTTCTTGATTAAAATTTTTTAATGCAAATAAGGCCTGATAAACTTTATCACTCATCTTAATATAAGGTTTGTCCATACTCTCTTTAATAATATCAAGAATAATAGTATTGACAATATCTCTATTATTATTTCCTAAAATAGATGTAATCGATTCTGGTAAATCCTTGCGATCAAACTTTCCAATCATAATTGCATCTTCAATATCCCGTCCAATATAACCGATAATATCACTAATTCGAACGACACAGCCTTCTAAAGTCATCGGACGATAAGTTTTACTCTTTTTTAAATCTTGATAAGCTTCTTCATACTCCCGTAAAAATTCTTCTTTTGTCTTTTTCATGGGTTCATAAATAGGACTCACCATTTCTCCATTATGAGTCATAATACCATCTAAAACTTGTAAGGTTAAATTGTGTCCCTTTCCTCCATTCGCCACACAAAGATAATAACGAACACCTTGAATATTATGAGCAAAAGAACATCCCAATTCCTTTTGACAAATCTCATTGATCATACTCTCTCCTGCATGGCCTAAAGGAGTATGACCAATATCATGACCTAAAGCAATCGCTTCGATCAAATCTTCATTTAAATTTAAGGCTCTCCCAATTGTTCGCGCAATCTTACTTACTAGTTGTACATGCGTAATTCTTCGACTCACATGATCATTATCATTCATGGGATACACTTGGGTTTTATTTAAATAACGAGTATAAGATAAAGAATGAATAATACGATCAATATCATGAAAATAAGGAGGTCGAATATCTTCTTTTTCTCCCCCAAAACGTATCGCATCCTTACTCAAAGTAGCATAAGGACTCAAATACTTTTCTTTCATTAAAAAATTCTTTTTTGCTTTCTCTAACACATTCATACTTCTACCCTCTTTCGCATCATAGAATATTCTGGAAGCCCATGATCAAAAGGAATCTTTAAAATTTGTTCTGGATGTCGCGCCACTTCCAAAGAATGATTTTCCTCATCATAAATCGAATCCACCTCAAAAGAATAGATTTCTCCCTTTGGCGTAAAAACTTCAACCGAATCTCCTACTTTAAAATAATTTCTCTCACGCATCAAGAAACATTTCATCTCATCATCATAACCAAAAATAAGGCCTAAATAATCTTGATTGGATAACTCTTGTCTTCCTGTATAATATTGATCTTGTTTCCCTGCTTCTTTTAAAAAGAATTGACTAGTACTTTCTCGATTGGCAACCCGAGATAGTATTTTTTGATATTTTAAAGCAAAAGATTCTGTCAACTCTCCTTTATAATAAGCATCAATCAAAGCTCTATAACTACCAATAACCGTTGCAAGATAATACAAAGAGCGCATACGCCCTTCTACTTTTAAAGAAGTAACCCCCGTCTCGATTAATAAAGGAATATAACAAGATAAATTCAAATCTTTACTAGCCATCGTAAAAGGACCTTCTTCACTCTCAAAAGCAAAACGACATACTTGGGCACACCCCCCTCGATTCGCATCTCGATTGGTAACATAATTCGATAAGGCACAACGGCCACTTACACAAGTACACATCGCACCATGCAAAAAGACTTCAACATCAACACCTGATTTTTCAATAATCTCTTGAATATCATCTTTTCCAACTTCACGAGCTAAAACAATGCGTTTAACTCCTAAAGAGCGATAAAACAAAGCCGCTTCATAATTCATAACCGAAGCCTGCGTAGACAAATGACATTCTACTTTTGGATAATGCTCTACCATATAACAAATCACATAAGGATCACTCACAATTACCCCATCAATTCCACAAGCACAAACTTCCTCTAAATACTCTTCCATTCCCATATAATCTTCTTCATGAAAGACAATATTTACAGTTAAATAGACTTTTTTATTTAAAGAATGAGCAAAAGAACAACCTTCTTTTAATTCTTCTAAATTAAAATTAGTGGCATTTGCCCGTAACCCAAGCTTACTTCCTCCAACATATACCGCATCTGCTCCATAGAGTAAGGTTACTTTTAAACGCTCTAAATCTCCCGCTGGAGCTAATAATTCTACTCGTTTCATTTCTTCACCCGATAAATACTTTTCCGATAGAAAAAACCTCGATTCCTACCAACCAAAGCATCTACCCTTTCTTGATTAAAGTTCTTATAGTGACGAATCACCTCACAATAAGTATCCGTTGTAAAATCATCTTGCTTCAAAACTCCATAGATAAGAATACCTTTTAACTCAGAATAAACAAAAGATGCATTAAAGCGTTTCCCATAAAGAAAACTTGTGCCCTCTTTCCCTTCTAATACAAAATACTTTTGCTCATATTTTGGCTCTTTAATTGTTAAAGGTGACTTCATTGAAAGATTAGATAACAATTTTCGCTTTGACATAGCAACTACAGGATAACCAACCAATAGTCCAGTTAAAGAGCAACTTGTCCCTTGCGCTATCTTTTTCATTTCCTCAAAAGTAATCTCATTTGAAAGAAACGCTCCAGACACACCATATTTTTGATAAAAATTTAATGTCTTGCTATTAGTAACCATATGAGTTTGAAACAAAAACAAAGGAATAGACAAACTCTCTTCACTTTTCATCTGCAAAATAGCAAGATCATAAAAATAAACCCCATCTATTTTAATAGCATCAAGCTCAATCAAAGTTTTTCTTAAACAATCAAGATCCTTGTTTTCGATCATTTTATTCATGATAATAAAACAAGGCACCGTACTCTTTTCCTCTCGGAACTTTTTGATTTCATCCAAAGAAAAAAAAGAAAAAAAATCACAAGAAAAATCTTCCAAGGGAAAAAGAAACCCATCGATTCCACAAGCCAAATAATCAGAAAAATTATGATCCGTTGGAATACTTAATAACTGCACAACTACTTCCTCCTTTTTCTATTACCTTATCGCGAAACACCAAGAAAATCAACTATTTCTTTTGCTATTTAAATTTCATTTTAAAGAAAAAAGAACCGAATCGTTCTTTTTTAAAGAGGTTAGGAAAGAGCAATTTCAAAAGGATCTTGCTGTGTCCCTGTTCCTCCTGTAATAATGACATTTTGTTTTAAATTAAGGGCTGGCTTAACATAACCACTCGCACTGCTTGAACTAAGATTAGCACCCCCATAATCAAGAGTCATAGCATTCATGCTAGAACTATCATATGGGTTCATAAGCCAATATCCTGTTGAACCAACACTACCATCAACAACACCTTCACTTGCTAACAACTCGCCAACGCGAAGCAACCCAATCGTAGCCGTTGTTGATGACGCAAGAGTGGTAGTAGACCCATTAGCATACTTTGCAAGAACATAACTGCTACCATAGCCAACCGTACCAGTATACCAAGTAGTATTTTCTTCTATCATATTTCTTTGATCAGAAGTAATATAATTTGTTAAATAGGTCCCATTTAAAAAGGTCTTTATCACACTACTAGAAAAATCATTGCTTCGACCATAAGCCGAAGAAAGATAATCGCCTCCACTTTTAAGTGGCATAGCACTCGTTATTTTTGTTAATCCCTTTGTCTCATGGCTAACAATACGATACAAAGTGTTTTCACCCGTTCCAAATCTTACATATTCTCCACTATAACGTTCAGACAACATAGTACCAGATAAGTTGGTATCATTATCCCCACTTAAGCGATAAGGATTCTCAATGGTTCCATCCCCACCAGCAATTCGCACACTTGGCTTTAATACAATGGAAGGACGTAATCCAAAAGCTTTCTGTGGCTCATAACTACCAATCGATCCATTCGAATAAATATACGTAAGTAGTTTATCATCCTCCGGTGATAAAGTCCACCAAGGAGCTTGAATCCACAAATAACTACTAAGGGCATCTAAAGAAAAAGATTTCTTAAATTCATAAGAATTTAAAAGCCCTACAGCAGCCGTTACCATCGTTGTTTCTTGCGGTTTACTATCATCAGAAGTAGCCGTAGTAGCATTCCAAACAGCATCCATTTTAATAAACTTCTCAGGCTCTCTTAAATTACCAAGGAAACCATCTACCGAGGTATCATTTAACCAATTATAGGCATAAGACGTTTGAAAAGCAGGATCACCGTTAGAATAAGGAATGGATGCAACATTCCATTGAGTCACTAATTTCACAGAATTATCTTTCGGATCGATGGACACAACACGCCATAATTTACCACTATACCAAACATAATTATCAGGATTAACACCAGCAATAAAGGTTTGTGAAGAATCATCTGAATTAATCTCTCCTTCTTCCCCTACACCACTTTGTAAAGAACCAGCTACTAACTCTCCAGTTTGATTTGTTGCATTCACCACAATTTTTCCATGGAAATGTTTCCCGATCGCATCATTTAAAGCATTATCTTCTAACCATACTCTTAAAGTATAAGTTTTCTCTCCACCAGATTCTAAAGTATCTGTTGCAATTTGATCCCCACTACCTAAAATACGAGGATCCCCTCCATCAATAGAATACTTAATATAATTCTTATTCAATAGGTTCCCACTACAACCATCTTGAGTGATCATATCATCATCATCAATCAAAGAAATGGTATAATCAGCAGTTAAAGTACCCGTATTCGTAATAGTAAAAATATAGGGTTCAGAAAGTAGGCCTTCCTCATCTGTTAAAGGATATTGATCTGCTAAACTAATCGTATCATTTGCATCACTTCCAAAATCTATGTTTAAAGTACCCACTTTAATCACGTTATAATCACTTGACTTTACACTTGTAGTAAAAATAGCGAAACTACTCCCAATAGCAAGAAAAGTAACCGCAAAAATAGAAACTAAAGTAAGCATCAATTGCCTTTTACCCATTTTCGTCAAAGCAACCTCACGATAATCGTAATTCTTTTTAATATATTTACTAGCCCCCTTAGAATCATTCTCTTCTGCTACATGATATTTTTTTCTTTTTTTGAACTCTGCCATTTTTTCACCCTACCTTATTTCTACTAATACTATAACAAATTTTTTGCTCTTTTAAAAGAGCAAATAAAAAGAAAAAGCGACAAATAATGTTCGCACTTCTTTCTTTTCAAACTATTTAAGTTTCAAATTATCAATAATTTCCTAATAACAGATAAGAATTTTGAAAGCTACTACTTCCTCTAACCATAATCTTAAAGTATTAATTCTACTTCTACTAGATTCTAACGTCCCATTATAATTTGATCCTATTACCTAAAAGAAAAAACTACTTTAAACAGCAAGAAAAGGAAACATAAAAAAGAAACGAAAGGAAGTATCAATTGCCATTTTCTCATCTTCGATAAAACTATTTTTCTACCATCAAATTCTTTTTTATCGTGTTTTTTACGCTTTTTCTGTAACCGCTTTGCTTACCTCTTATAATATAACAAGTTTTAAATTCTTTTTACTTTAGAAAATCATCAATAGTCATAAGCCTAGCATCAATATCTTCTAAAGATATTTGTTCTTTTTTTGAGATCACTTCTTCTTTCCCTTCTTCTTGTTTCCCCTCTTCTAAAGTCGGAATCAAAAAAGCATCCGTAATTCCTTTTTTATGAATCGTACTACCAGTAGAATAACGATCCGTGATCGCTAGTTCTGATGGCTTAATAGTAATTAGTTCCCCATTTTTAATACCAATCCGATCTTTGTTATGAAGAAAGAAAGCTTTGACAATAGAATAAGGATTCGTCTTAACTTCACGAATGGTAAGAAGTCCCCTTCTTGCTCTTGAAGTCTTTTCGAAGTCACTTAATCTCATTCTCTTACCAGTTCCCTTATCCGTAACCACTGCTAAGAACTCTTCTTTTGAAGCATCAAAATTCAAAGCAGCTACCACTTCATCCTCCTTCAAATTGATCGCCTTCACTCCGCTTGCTTTCACCCCAACTACAGGGACTTCTTCCGTCGCAAACCATAAACCATAACCTTTTTTCGTTTCTAAAAACATATCTGGATCTTGATCATACCCAACCCAGATCAAACGATCCTTTTCTTTTAATTTCATACAACTAGAAGGTTTCGTATAGCGAGTTAATTTAAAATCTTTAAGACCCGTTCGTTTGATCATACCATCTTTTGAAGCTAAAATAAGGTTTATTTCTTGATCAAAACTTTTAACAGGAAGAGATCCAATAACTTCTTCTCCTTGTTCCAAAGGTACTAAATTACTAACATGTTTACCAAGCTCTTTCCATTTTAAATCATAAATGATATAAACTGGAAGATATAAATAATTACCCAAAGAAGTAAAGACAAGAAGTATATCTTGAGTATTCATTTTATAAATACTTTGAAGATAATCTCCTTCTTTTAAGGTTGGCCCTTCACTAGCAGCAGCACTATAACTCCTAAGATTTGTTCTTTTAATATAACCCTCATGACTAAGTGTAACAATCGCCTCTTCTTTTGGAATCATAGAAGCCGTATCGATCTTAATCTCTGTAATTTCCTCTTTAATTTCAGTTAATCTTGGTAAAGCAAATTCTTTTTTGACATCTCTTAAATCCTTTTTCATAACAGATTTTAAAATTTCTTCATTTCCAAGAATCGCTTCTAATCCTTCAATAATTTTCTCTAATTTTGCCATCTCTTCCTGCAAAGCAACTACATCCGTATTAGTTAAGCGATAAAGTTGTAATGTCACAATCGCTTCGGCTTGTTCCATCGTAAAATCAAATTCTTTTACTAAATTTTCTTTGGCATCCGTTTTATTCTTGGATCCCCGAATCACCTGAATCACTTCATCCAAAATCGAAATACATTTAATTAGTCCTTCCACAATATGGTACCTTGCCTTAGCATGAGCAAGATCAAAATTGGTTCTTCTTGTCACTACTTCTCTTTGATGACGAATAAAAGCATCAATGGCTCCTGCTAAACCAAGAAGTTTAGGCCTTTTATTAACAATTGCCACCATGTTATAGCTGTAACTGATTTGCATATCGGTATTTTTTAGTAAGTAATTTAAAATAAGTTCCCGATTCGCTCCCTTTTTTAAATCAATCACAACCCGCACATCAGCAGCAGACTCATCTCGAACTTCTAAGATTCCATCAATCTTTTTATCTAAGCGAATATCATCCATTTTTTTCACCATCAAAGCCTTATTGACTTCAAAAGGAATCTCTGTAATGATAATCGAATTGGTCTTTTCATCGAATTCATATTTACTACGAATGACAACTTTTCCTTTTCCTGTTTCAAACGCCTCTCGAATACCAGACAGTCCTTCAACAATACCCCCAGTTGGAAAATCAGGCCCTTTGACATATTTCATTAAGGTATCAAGAGAGCAGTTCGGATTATCAATACGATGAATCGTAGCATCGATCACTTCCCCTAAGTTATGAGGGGGAATATTAGTAGCATACCCAGCAGAAATTCCTTGTGCGCCATAGACAAGCAACGCGGGAAAACGTGCCGGTAAAACGGTTGGTTCTTTGGTCGTATCATCAAAGTTAGGCGCAAATTCCACCGTATCTTTATCAATATCACGAAGCATTTCATTACTAATCTTGGAAAGACGAGCCTCTGTATAACGATAAGCAGCAGGACTATCTCCATCAATCGATCCATTATTTCCATGCATATCAATATAAGGAAGTCTTGTTTTCCAAGGTTGACTCATTCTTACCATCGCATCATAAATTGAAGTGTCACCATGAGGATGATAATTACCAATTACATCTCCAACCGTTTTCGCACTCTTCCGATAACCATGATCATAAGTGTTTTTTTCTTTATGCATCGAATAAAGAATTCTTCGTTGAACAGGTTTTAAGCCATCTCTTGCATCAGGAATCGCCCGTTCTTGAATAATATATTTAGAATAACTACCAAAACGTTCTCCCATTAAATCTTCCAAGGTATAATCATAAATTCGTTCGATGACTTCTTCTGTTTCTGTTTTTTTCTTTGCCATTCTTTATCACTTCCTTATATTGTCTTACTTCTTCTACTATTAATTTCTTCTTTAAATTTTGATGCATCTATCCCGCCTACTGTTTCTAAACTGTCAAACTCTTCCGAACTGATTAAACTTTCAAACCAGGCATTTCTTCCGATACTTTGCAAATTATTTAAGCCTTCCGCAGTAGTTAATTTTTCAAACCTGGCATCTCCTTCTATCCTTTGTAAGTGCTCCAGCCCTTCGGCACTGGTTAAATTATCGAACCAAGCGTCTCCACCTATCCTTTGCAAGTTATCTAAACCTTCGGCACTGGTTAAACTACCAAATCCAGCATCTCCTTCTATCCTTTGTAAGTACTCCAGCCCTTCGGCACTGGTTAAACTATTAAATCTAGCATTTCCTTCTATCCTTTGTAAGCGCTCCAGCCCTTCGGCACTGGTTAAATTATTGAACCAAGCGTCTCCACCTATCCTTTGCAAGTTATCTAAACCTTCGGCACTGGTTAAGCTATCAAATCTAGCATTTCCGCCTATCCATTGTAAGTTATTTAAGCCTTCAGCACTTGTTAGATTTTTAAAAAAAGCATATCCACCTATCCTTTGTAAGTTATTTAAGCCTTCCGCACTGGTTAATCTAGGAAAAGGAGCAGAGCCGATTATACATTGTAAATTTTTAAAATCATCTGTTAGTGTCTCATCTACATATTCTAAATCCCCATAAAAGTATATTATATTATTTCTTTCGAAATCAGACAGTTTTGTACCTATATTTTCTTCTTTACAATGAAATATAAATGCTAAATCTTTTTTATTATTTCTTTTATTACGGATTTCTTGAATTCTAGGATCTCTATCATATCCAAATCCTTCTATTTTATTATCTACTTCATATAAAAATATTAATTCTTCTCTCGTTAGATCTACATTATCATTTACTTTATTATCAATTTCGGTTAATAATTTCATATCATGAACGCTCTTTAAGTATTTATCTTTATCTGGAAATTCCTTTAATTTTTCTTCTGCAATCGATGTCATACATCCTTCTAAGTTTTGATGTTCTCCTACTCCCCTGACTTCCCCTATTTTACTTTTACCATCCATTCGAATCGCAATTCTAGGTTCTTTATATTCCCCTTTATCATCTTTTGTATAATATACATAAAAGTCCCCATTCAAAAGTTGTGTTTTAGCCGTCTCTTCTCCCGCAGTACACCATCCAGTATTTTTCCCTTGTAAAGACTTCCATAAAGGTTTATAATCACTACCTTGATCATATTTTATCCAGATCCCATCGGTATCACCACTTCTATTAACATGATTTGTATTTGTTAAATAATATTCATATAATTTCTTAAAACTTTCCCCATTCTCTAAGGCTCTTTTTGCTTCTTCACTTATCTCATCATTGGTACCTATTTCTTTTGATAAAGTATCATATACTCTTGCCAAGACTTCTCTATTTAATTCGATAAAAGCATCAATAGTTGTTTTACTTCTTTTCCCAAACTCCCCTTTTTCTTTATCAAATTTATTTAGTTTAAGCATTCCTTTAAAAGCATAATGTTTAAACCACACAGGATACATTGCATCATCACTTGTGAAATAGTCTATCCACATATCTAGAGACTTCTCTTGCTCTTTTTGAACCGTTGAAAGCATTTCTTTTTTCATTTCCTCTGTTACTGTAATATTCCCATAGCCTCTTTCTCTGGCAATTTTTTTCTGTAAGTGAATATAACTTTCAGGTAGTTCTTTTATGACATATTTATCATAATAAAATTTCTTTAATATTTCCATTTTATGAGGAGTCTCTTTGGCTATATCATGTGCTCTTTCTAATCTATCGAAATACTTTTCTATTTTTTCCGTAGGACTATCACTTTTATCAGCCGTATGCATGATGACATCTTCCATATGCATATCTTGATATAGACTATTTAAAAACTCACTGCCATTCTTATATTTCATATGCAATCACTCCTATATCTCATAATCATCTTCCAAAGAAAATTCAACATTTTCTTCAATCCATTCTTTTCTTGGAGGTACATCATCTCCCATTAAGACAGATACCCGTTTTTCGGCCAATTGTGCATCTTCGATATTCACCCGGATCAAGGTTCGACTTCCTGGTTTCATCGTTGTTTCACATAATTGATCGGCATTCATTTCACCAAGTCCTTTATAACGTTGTACTTCACATTTTCTACCCTTTATTTTTTCCCGCATTTCATCCATGGAATAAGCATATTCCACTTCTTTGCCACATTGAATTTTAAATAAAGGAGGAAGTGCTACATAAAGGCGTCCATCTTCAATCAATGGTCTCATATAGCGATAAAAGAAAGTAAGAAGTAAGCATTGAATATGTCCTCCATCTTCATCGGCATCGCTCATAATAATGACTTTACTGTATTCACAATCGTTAATATCAAAGTTTTGTCCATACCCTGCACCAATGGTATAGATCATGGTATTAATTTCTTCATTTTTTAGAATGTCGCTTTCTTTGGTTTTCTCGGTATTTAAAACTTTACCACGCAGCGGAAGAATGGCTTGATACTTGCGATCCCGACCTTGTTTTGCCGAACCACCTGCCGAATCTCCTTCGACCAAAAAGAGCTCTTTTTTGGTTTTATCTTTACTTTGCGCCGGCGCTAGTTTCCCCGATAAAGCTCGTTCTTTCGGATTTTTATTTTTCCCTTTCCGGGCTTCTTCTCTTGCCTTTCTGGCCGCTTCTCTTGCTACTTTACTCTTTAATGATTTATTGATGATCTCAGTGGCAATTGCTTTATTTTCTTCCAAGAAGAATTGTAGCTTTTCTGTCACCAAAGCCTCTACCGCCGTTCTGGCTTGCGGAGTACCCAATTTCCCTTTGGTTTGCCCTTCAAATTGTAATAATTCTTCCGGAATCTTTAAAGAAATAACTGCTGTCAATCCTTCCCGAACATCACTACCTTCTAAAGCTTTCTCTTTTCCTTTAATAAATCCATTCGTTTTCGCATAATCATTAAATACTTTCGTTAACGCTGTCTTAAAACCAACCTCATGACTTCCTCCATCACTAGTTTTAACATTATTTACAAACGAAACAATATTTTCTTGATAAGTATCAGTATACTGCATCGCAATATCAATTTCCATCTTATCTTTCATTCCTTCAAAGACAATCACATTATGTAAAGGAACTTTCCCATCATTTAAGCAATCAACAAAAGCCTCTAATCCTTTTTCATAGCAATAAACTTGATGTCTTTCATCTTCTTCATCGATCACTTCTATGGTAAGACCTTTTAAAAGAAAAGCTGACTCTTGCATTCTCTCACAAATCGTCGTAAAGGAAAAGTTGGTATTTGGAAATATTTCTTTATCTGGTAAAAAGCGTACAGTCGTTCCAGTTTTATTGGTCGTTCCTATTTTCTTTAACGGTACTGCCACTTTTCCCCCATGTTCAAAGCGAATATAATATTCACCCTTATCCCGTTTGATCGTGACTTCCATCCACTCTGATAAAGCATTAACTACACTTCCTCCAACACCATGAAGTCCACCCGATACTTTATAACCAGACTCTTCAAACTTACCTCCAGCATGTAAAACAGTATAAATAACTTCCGGCGTTGACTTCCCAGAGGCATGCATACCAACAGGAACCCCCCGACCTTCATCGGCAACACTAATGCTTTTATCTTTATGAATGGTAATGGTAATATGTTTTCCATAACCGTTAATTGCTTCATCAATGGAATTATCAACAATTTCCCACACTAAATGATGTAATCCTCTACGATCCGTTGATCCGATATACATGCCAGGCCTTTTCCGAACTGCCTCTAACCCTTCTAAAATCTTAATCGAACTATCATCATACTTCGCTGCCATATAAACACTTCCTTTTCTATCAAAAAAAAGAAACAAAGATCCCAGTTAGTTTCTTTCTCCCTTCTTGATTCTCAAACAATATTTTAGCAAAAGAAAAGAAAAACCGCAACGGTTTTCTTCCAAAAACAACGGAAGTATTTCCCATTCTAATCTCTCTCATCAAAAAAATTAATACCATATTCTTTCATTTTAGACAATTCTACTTCTTGTAATTCTTTTATCATTTTTACGAAACCAGAAACATCATAATTTTGTAAATAACCAAAATATTCTGTTCTTCTTTCTTCTGGAATTACAATAGGAATACCATCATTCATTAACAACTGATGATTAATTAAGACTCTTCCAGTTCTACCATTTCCATCTTCAAAAGGATGAAGATGTTCAAACTGAATATGAAAGTTCGCTACTTTTTCTAATAATGACAAATCGCTATTTTCATACTGATAAATGATTTCACTCATTTGTGATGGAACGAAAGCCGCTTCCGGGGGAACAAAATCTGCCCCTCTTATAAAAACAAAAGATTTTCGATATCCTGAAATATCTGCAATATTTTTGTTAATAATAATACCAATCTGTTGAATTAATTCATTATCAAACTTATCTAAGTGTGCAAGGGAATAAGTTAAAGCATACTTTAAATTAATCGCTTCATATAACTCTCGTGGCTTGACATTTTGTAAAGGCAAGGAATCATCTACAAATACAATGGAATAAGTTTCAGCATAAGAAAGGGTATTGCCTTCGATGGCATTCGAACTTTTAATGCTTCTAGTAATAAAATTTTCATAATAATTCTGATTTTTAAGTGCCTTCTCAAATTTTTTCATATCTTTTCCCTTTCTTTCTCCCTTCTTGATTCTCAAACAATATTTTAGCAAAAGAAAAGAAAAACCGCAACGGTTTTCTTCCAAAAACAAAGACTATTCTTCTTTTTCTAAAACATTTTCAAGATCTTAATAAAAGCCAAAAAGCTCTTGACACTCGAATCTTATTTTCCTTTCTTTTTCATTTACAAACAAGAAGGACACCTGATAAAATGAAGAAAGGAGAGAGCACATGAAAAAATTTATTATTACTTTTATTTTTATAATCTTATTTGTTTTATGTTACATCTATCGCGATCCTCTTTATAATCTTTATCGTACTTATATTATCAAAGAACCGGAAAAAGTTTCATTAGATAAGAAAAATGAATATTATAGAGATTATGATTTCAACTGTGTTCAAAGAACGGATGATTTTACTCCCGAATCGAAACAGGATCTTTTAAATATTTACTATACGGTTTTAAATAGTGGCGTAGATAATTTTTCTTTTTATTGTCCTAGTTCTTATAAAGAATGTATGGATGAAGTAAAAAATCTAGCCAACGATCAGGAAACTCTTTCTACCATTAATAATTTTGTCCATCCTTATAATAGTTTTCGTCATTTAGAAACAGCTTATGACAATTATGGTAAAATCACGCTTACCATTGAAAAGACTTATTCTGATAGTGATATTTCTCTCATTAATGCCAAAGTAGATGAAGTCGAACAAGAAATATGGACGGATAATATGAGCCAAGTAGATAAAATAAGAGCGGCTCATGATTATATTATCAATCATAGTGAATATGATTCGGAACGAAGTGATTATAATATTGTAAAATATAAATCGGATACCGCTTTTGGCCCTCTTTTAGAAGGTTATAGTTTATGCGGAGGTTATACGGATGCCATGGCTTTATTCTTGGAAGACTTGAAGATCAAGATTTATAAAATTGCTAGTGCAAACCATGTTTGGAATGCCCTAAAACTTAATGATGGCTGGTATCACTTAGATTTAACTTGGGACGATCCTATTACAACCACAGGACAAAATCTATTAGAATATCATTACTTTTTAATTACAACCAATGAATTACTAGAAAAAGAAAAAACACAACACTCTTTTGATCAAGAAATCTATTCGGAAGTAAAAGAAAATGCCTAAAATTATTAGACATTTTTTATTTTCTGAAGGAGATCCGGATCAAACTTTTTTTCTTTAATCATCCTAATTTCTTCTCGATAGGGAGGATACAAGCGATCGACATAAGGAGTTTCTAGAATCTTAGGAATATTTTCTAATTTTTTATGATAAATAACATTCAATAAATTCGCAAAACCAATTTTACCAAACCCAATATTCTCATGTCGATCTTTATGGCTTCCCCGTTCATTTTTACTATCATTAACATGAACACAAAGAAGACGAGAAAGTCCAATCACTTGATCAAACTCTTTTAAAACAGCATCAAAGTGATCCAAATCATATCCGGCATCATGAATATGACAAGTATCAAGACAGACTCCTATCCTTTCTTTTTTTTCTACTCCTTCTATAATCGCTTTTAATTCTTCAAAGGTCTTACCTATTTCACTTCCCTTTCCAGCCATCGTTTCTAATAAGATCTGAACTGAAGTAGTATCTTCTTTTAAAATTTGATTTAAACCTTCGATGATATGTTGCGTTCCTATCTCAACTCCTTGTCCAACATGACTACCTGGATGTAAGACCAAATATTTCATCTGACAAGCTTCTACACGTTTTAACTCTTCCTGCAAAAAGCGACAAGAAAAATGAAACTTCTCCTCATCCGACGATGCTAAATTAATCATATAGGGTGCATGAACAATAACTTTGTCAGCAACCACTCCCTTCTCTTTCATCAAAGCAAAAGCCTCTTCTACTTGCTTCAAATTAATAGTACTTCTTATCGTATTTTGGGGAGCTCCTGTATAAAACATAAACGTATTTTCCCCATAAGATAAAGCCTCCTTTACGCTTCCTACTAAACCAGTATCTTTTTTATATCCGACATGACTACCTAAAAGTAACATCTTTCTTTCCTCCTTAACCATTTTTTAACAAAAGAAAAAGTCCCAAAGGACTCTTCTTACCATTTCCACCCTTTCCTATGAAGCTGGATAAACGGCAGTAACTGATGAACAAGTTGGAGTGATTCCAGAAGGTGCAGTAGAAGGCACTGAAAAATCACTAACTCCTGGCTCAGAAGTAGCACTTAAACTACCTTCTTGAACAAGATCCTTCGCTAAAGTTTGTTCTTCTGCTAGTCTAAATCCATTTCCGCCAGCATCAATCATTTGAACATAATATTCATAAGTTCCAGCATTGTTATAGATTAAAACATAACTTGCATTGTTATCATAATCTTTTCCATAAGTACTCTTCGTACTTCCAGCATCAACTGGTACAAGTCCCATACTAACAATAGTACAAGAGTTCGTAGCAGGAGCTGTATAATCTCCATTTAACATACTGTAACGAATAGAATTTAGATATTGATTAGCAGTTGAAATATAAGTGTTCTTTCTAGAATCACGAATATAACCTGACATACTAGTAACAGCTAAAGTCATTAAGATAGCTAAAATAACAATAACTGCCAACAATTCAATCAATGTAAATCCTTTATTGTTTTTTTTCATTTTTTTCATAAGTTCCTCCTCATCCTCTCTGTTATTAGAATAACAAGTTTGTCAGTCTTTGTCAATTCCTGCCGTTATTTTTTTTGTCAATAGACATATGGACAAGAAATAGATCGAATTGTAAGCTCATCATCACTTTTTACCTGATTGATAGCATTCTCTTCATTTAAGTCATCTTGTGTAATCAAAGAAAACCCTCTTTTTTTCTCACCATAATTCTCAATTAACTGTACCGAATACTGATAAGCATTATCAACCAAAGCAATTTCTACAAAAGAATCTGTTTGGTCATAACTACCTCCCTCTGGTCCTTCTTCTAATTCAGATAAATCAAGAGAACCCAACCGAATCGCCACACAACTTGTGGCCGTAGGCTTTGGAATACTAGTATCACTACGAAACTTATACTCTGCTAGTGTAATCATCTTTTTTGCATCTTCCACATAAGTACTTCGCTTATTTTTATCCAATGTATTGATAACATTTGGCACCGCTATTAACATAATAATCGATAATATAACAATCGTCGCTAATAATTCCATTAATGTAAAACCTTTTTGATTCATTTCAATCACCCTACTATCATCATTATAACAGCTTTTTTTAAATTATAAAATCTTTTTTAAATTTTCTTTTTCTTGAAAAGAAGTTTCTGACAAATTCTCTTGAAATAAGGAATCATAACGAAAAATAGCAAACCCTCGATAATGAGATAATTCTCGACTTGTTAAAACTTCTCTCATAATAATATCACTTGATAAAAGCCATTCTTCTTGACCACTTTTCGCATATTGATCAAATTCTCCAGTCTTATAAAAAGCAAGAGCTGGTAGAAACATAACACTCTCTTCCGTAATGAGATCATTCCATTCTCTTACTGTATTAATAAAAGGCTTCGTCTCATTTTCAAAACCAAAATAGATCTGTGGCATCAAATAATCCACATAACCCTTCTTACTAGCGAAAAGTCTCGTATCAATATAATTTTGACTATAATTATTCTCGATATTTCCTTCCGGACTAATTCCAAATAATAAATTTTTCCCTTCTTTTTTTACAAGACGATAAGTATTTCGAATAAACTTCGTTGTCACTCCTAAACGAAATTTTTGTAAGGTAAGAGTTGAATCTTTTCTTTTCGCTTCTTCATAGTTCTGCTCATCAATCTTATCATCTGGATAAAAATAGTCATCAAAATGAATCCCATCTACTTCATAATTATCTAAAATTTCTTTGATTCCTTTTAATATCAATTCTTCTACCTCTTCTTCGGCAGGATTATAAAAGATCCCTTTTTCTGTTTCTTTTACTAAATTCGTACCCAACCAAAGAAAAGCCGGATTCTCTTCTGTTATTTCACTTTTATCTTTTAAACGAATACGATAAGGATTGATCCAAGCATGTAATTCCAACTTTCTTTTATGAGCCGCTTCCACAAAATATTCTAAAACATCAAAAGGAAGAGGATCCCCCTCTTTCGCAACTACTGTTTTACTACTTGGATAAATATCGGAAGGATAAATCGCATCAGAAAAACTTCTTACCTGCAACAAAACCATATTAAAACCATATTCTTTCATATTGTCTAACATATCATCAATATTATTCATAGCCTCAGCTTTTTCTTTTCCTTTAATATATTTAGAAAGTTCAATATAAGAAACAAAAACAGCTCTTTGCTCTTCTTCCATATTTTCTTCCTCCTTATCTCCGGGAATAAGAAAAAAAATCAAAATCAACAAACTCAAGATTCCCAAAAGAAATTTATAAGAAAGAAAAGGCCTCATTCTATCACCAAAAAGATAGTATCAAACAAAAAGGAAATATTTTGTCGTTTAAGAAATACAGTCACTATTTTTTATAATAAAAAGTTGATGATCTCGATAAAAAGCATAAAACACTTCTTCTAAAGCTACCCCTTTAAACGATAACATATCAAGCAACCAATTCTTACTTCTTTTTATTTGTTTTAAAGTATCCTCTTGTATCTCTCCATCCAAAATAATTGCTAAAGGATATGGACCACTTTTACCTTGTTGCTTTAAAAAAACACTAAGCTTTCCACTCGTTTCTAATATCGCATAATCCACCTCTTCTAAACTTTTCACTTCCCGTGCTCGTAATTGGGTTAAAAGATCATCTAAGTTATACCGCTGTTTCATCATTTCTTTAAAATTGACTATCCCCCGATTGACAATCACAGAAGGCTCTCCGTCCATAAAATTTCTTACTTTCCCATTCTTTAAAGAGATACGAGCAAAAAAGATTTGTAAAAAGACGAGTATTCCAATCGGAAGAAGACTTAGAAAAATACTGCTATCAATCTGTTCAATATTCATAGCCGCCAATTCCGCAATTAAAATGGAGACAATTAAATCAACAATACTTAATTCTCCTACCTCTCTTTTCCCCATAAAACGATAAACTAAAACAATAATCCAATAAAAAAACAAAGTTTTTAAAAGAACAAACAAAAAATCCATGGCTATCACCTAAAAATAGTATTCGTAAAAAGGAAAAAAATATACCAAAAATTCCCAATAAACAACAAAAAAATGAAAAATAAATATTTTTCATAAGAATTCCTGACGGAATTCCTTTTTTTATGTTATTTAATGCTATCATCATAATAGTGATGTAGTATGTTTAGAGATAATAATATAATTGAAATAGATAAGCCTTGTATATCTGAACAAGAATTTATAGAGTTTATGTTAGAACGTGACTATAATGAGAATATGTTTAATAAAGATGGAACTCTTAATAAGAATTATAGTTCTTCTAAAGTTACTGGCCTTATTTCTACTATCTTAGAAGATTACTCTGATGAATTCTTTAATAAATATGGTGATCAGATAAATAAATATAGACCTAATGCTTATATTGAAATTAAAAAAGTCATTGATTGTCATAATAAAAA
>DVKE01000012.1 GCA_018716225.1 Candidatus Onthousia faecigallinarum
GGATTAACTATTGATAAAAAAGAGATGAAAAAGCTTGAAGATGAATATATTATTAGAACAGAAAGCATAAAAAAATGGAGTGTTATTATTACTCCTTAATTGTAACCTTTATTTTTGGAAAGTCCCTATAATAAGTCGTACCTTCCATCGTTAAGACATAACCAAGCCATTCGTTCACTTTTGGATGAAAGTCTTTGTTGAGATTATAGGCAGGAACTGTTTTTACGTGAATATCTCCTAATTCTATTTCTTCATAAGGTCGTAACAAAATAATATCTTCCCGCCCAAAACCAAGAGCAAGACTCTTTCCTAAAATATCTTGGGGGCCAATTATTTTGGTAGTGTCCTTTCTTACCTTTTGAATGTCTTCTTTTGAAAAATGATCCCAGTGCGTATGAGTAATAAAAATATAGTCTGCATCATGGGTAGTGTCCCTTTGTAAAGGATCAAAATAAAGGATTTTCTCTCCTTCTAATTTTATACTACTTTGACAATTTATCGTTATCATATGATCTCTCCTTTTCTTCTTTCATTATAATATTTTTTCTTTTCTTCTACAAGGAAAGAAGCAGTTTTAAAAGATAAATTAACATAAGATGAGCGGGATAAAAAAGATAGAAAAAGGATTTCGGTAGCTTTATCTTTCGATCATATTTGATGGCAAGTAGCAAAAGCGGAATACTAAGGGTGGCAAAAATTTGATAAATGTTTTCTCCATTCGTAAGAAGAAAGAAGACTATCCAAAGGAAAAAAGATAGATAAAAGGAAGTTAATGGTTCCTTTTTCTTGATCAGGGTGCAATAAAAAAGAATGGGAAACAAGACGCCATAAAGCCCATAACTAACGGGGAAAAAGATAGATAAGCAGCAAGCTATGGCAATCGTTAAAATTCTTTTTAAAATAGGTTCTTTGGACTCTAACTCAATTAATATAATTAAGGAAAAAAGCCAGGTAAAGCCAATGTTTAATGTTCCTTCCGGGTGTAGAAGAAAATAGGGAATTTGCGAAATTAAGGAAAAGATAAGAAGATTCTTAAGATACTTGCTTAAGGTATTTTTCTTTTTGGAATAGAAGTAACCTCTAGCAATGGCATACGCAAAAAAAGGCATCGATATGCGACCAATCATTCTTAACCAAATCAGTTGAGGAAAGAAATAACAGCCAATATGATCGATGACCATAAAAAGACAAGCTAGAAATTTTACCATAAATTTTCTCCTTCCTATTTGTTTTTATAACCAACGATGATGCTTTTTGATATAAATTCGTTTTACAATCTCCGTTAAAACCGCATATAATACCATTAAAAGGATGAGATACAAATAAAATTGGGGAGGCATCGTGGTAAAATGGAACTCTTTTACATTCTGAAGAATAAGCGGTAAAATCATCGAAGCGATAATACAAAGAGATGTCGATAATAAGAGCCATTTGTTGGCGGTCGATTGAATAAAAGGAATCTTTTCGGTACGGATAAAGTGGACAATTATCGTTTGAGAAACAACGCCCTCAATAAACCAAGCGGTTTGAAAAGCGATTTGATGGTTAATATCATTAAAGCCTAAAACAAACCAGAAAATGACAAAAGCAATTAAGTCGATCGAAGAAGCAGTCACGCCCATAACATTCATGAACGTTCTTAAATCACTGGTATCCCATTTATGCGGTTTGGCCAAAAATTCTGGATCGACATCATCAAAAGGAATCGCTATTTGAGACAAGTCATAAAGAAGATCTTGAAGAAGAAATTGAATCGGAATCATCGGTAAGAAGGGTAAGCAAATGCTGGCCAGGAAGACACTAAAGACATCTCCAAAAGAAGCAGATAAAGCCATCTTCATATATTTCATGATATTGCCATAAACTTTTCTGCCTTCTAAGACTCCGTCATAAACTACTTTAAGGCTTTTTTCGAGCAAAAGAATGTCACTTGCTTCTTTCGCAATATCGGTAGCTGTATTCACACTGATCCCAACATCGGCTTCAGCTAAAGATGGGGCATCATTTACTCCATCCCCCATATAACCAACGACATGACCATTTTTCTTTAAGGTTAAGACAATCCGCTCTTTTTGAATTGGGGTTAAGCGAGCGAAAACATCTACCTTTTCTACTTTTTGTGACAATTCTTCCTCACTCATTTTTTCAATGTCATCCCCTACTAACACCTCATCAATAGATAATCCTCCTTCGAAACAAATCGCTCTCGTGGCCGCTGGATTATCACCCGTTAAAATTTTGGTAGTAACCCCTACTTTCTTTAAATTTTTTAAAATCGTTTTTACTTCTTTTTTCGGGGGATCCAAAAAGGCGATATAACCCAGCAAGGTAAGATCGGCTTCATCTTGGGCATTAAATTTATTTTGGCCCCGATACTCTTCTTTACAAGCTAAAGCTATTACTTGCATGCCTTTGGATACTAGCTTGTCCACATCCTCTTTTACTTTGGTTTTGATTTCAGAAGTTAATTCTGATATTTTATTCTGATATTTTACCTTAGTACATTTATTTAAGATCTCGGTAATCGCTCCTTTGGTTAAAATCCGAATCTTTTCACCATTTTTTACGACCACACTAGCCATACGACGTTCATAATCAAAAGGAATTTCATCAATTTTTTTGTAGTTAGTTACTTGATTGGGCACATCATGATGAGCGGCATAACTTAGTATCGCCCGATCAATAATGTTTTTGATTCCAGTACTATAGTAACTATTTAGGTAAGCATATTTTAAGATCTGTCCATCTTCTTCCCCTGCTACATTACGATAGTATTGCAAAGTAATTTGATTCTGCGTTAGCGTGCCTGTTTTATCGGTACATAAAATATCAATCGCCCCTAAATTTTCAATCGCCTCGATATGTTTGACTAAAGTCTTTTTGCGAGCTAAGGTTTTGGTCCCTTTGGATAAGTTTACATTGACAATCATAGGCAGCATACCAGGAGTAATCCCCACCGCAACCGAGATCGCAAAGAACAAGGCATCCATTAAGTTATGATGCAAAAGCGAATTTAAAATGAATACGGCAATCGTAATGATCACCATATACGTAATTAAGGTTTTACTGACCGCTTTCATGCCAATTTGAAAATTAGAAAGAGGGGGCTCTTGATTCATATCACTCGCCATTTTACCAATATAAGTGTTTTTGCCTGTCGCAATGACTAAAGCAGTAGCACTACCACTCACCACACTAGCATTCATCAAACAGATCTGAGGCATGGTAAGCACACTGTCGCCCATTTCCGTACTGCACTTTTTTTCTACTGGAACACTTTCGCCTGTAAATAAAGACTGATTGATAAAAAGATCATTGGCTTTTAGTAAAAGAACGTCAGCAGGAATCATCGCTCCCGCATTTAACTCGACAATATCCCCTGGAACCACATTCCTTATTTTAATTTCTTTCGTTTGATTGCCTCTTAAGACATTGGCACTCGTATAGAGTTTGCTCTTTAATTTTTGATCAAATTGATAAGCAGAATAATCTTGAACAAGACGAATAATGATACTAATGGAAGCTAGCGTGATAATAATCAAGGCCCCTAAAGCATCTCCTAAACATAAATTGATAATGGATAAAACCGCTAAGATGTAAATGAAAGGATCTTTACAAGATTCTACTAAAAAGTGATACCATTTTTTGGTTTTTTCTTCATGAATTACGTTAGGACCATATTTATTGAAACGGTTTAGCGCTTGATCCTTGGTTAAGCCTTTTTCACTGGTATTTAATTTATGAAACAACTCTTCTTGTGATAAAGAAATAAAAGCTTGATATTGAGTTAAGAGTTCTTTTTCTTGAAAGGTTGTAAGAGTTACTTGATTTTTTTTCATGCTCAAGGGCCTCCTTATTCTTTTTTTATTATAGATGATAATATTTCATTAAAGCGTTATAGTCTTTTTCAACTTGTTTCACAATTCCGCCCCCTAATTGAATCGGATAAGTATAAAGCATTCCATCATAGACTAAAGTATTTTTAAAGGAAACTAAAGACGTTACTACGGGAGCTGGTAAATCTTGGTAAGAGATAATTTCATCTAAATTTGCATTGATGCCTTTTACCATATACACTCTATCCCCAGTGAGAAAGGCAGTATATTCTTTTTCAAAGCGAGCGATCATGAAAAAGTCTCGGATTCCTTTTTTAAATTCTTTCGCTAGTTGCAATTCTTCTTGATGAAATTTATAAAGATTGTCTTTTTCAAATTGGGGAATGATTTTTTCTTTCTCTTCCCAGAATTTATCAACAATATCGGCAATTTGATAGGGATTGATGCCTGTTTGTTGGTATATTTTCACATGAGGTTCTATCTTATAAAGTTGATTGGTATAATCTAACAAAGCAAAATATATTTTATAAAAGAGCTTGGCATCTTTTTGATTCAAGCAAGCATTTTGCTGAGGAGTATAGTTTTTTTGCTTCTCCTCTTCGATTCTTTGCTCTTCTTGCTTATAAGCGATTGCCTCTTTTGGTGTCATTCCATTTAAGGCACCAGATGGCATTTCATCCATCGCTTCCTCTAACTCTTTAAAAAATTCAGTTAAATCATAATTTTTTAAAATAGGAATTCTGGCAATAGATTCTTTTAAACTATCTCTTTCCTTATTTAAAAGAGCATATTCTTGAACCCGTTGGATAACAGGAAGATGATAGCAAGGTAGTTCTAGTAACGTTCGATAGAACTTTTTAATTTTGGGATTGTTTATATTAAAGTCATTATAAAATAAGGTTTGATAATCTTTCAGTGATAAACTGAATGAAGCAGCCCCACCCTGTTCTTTTCGAGCCACCTTCAATTCCTCTAGCACATCCCAATAATCATCATAACTAGCGATGGTTTGCTCTCCTAAGCCTTCTATCTCTTCATCATAAAGCCATACATAATAGCGGAATAATCGATTTCTAAAAATGTGTTGTGTGATGGTTGTTTCATCCACATCTAACATTTGACTTCCAATTTGAGCTAAAGCATAAGCTAAACAGGAGCCTTGTACTTTACAATAACTTACTAAAAATTCATTGATTCTATCTTTTTCTTTTGCTTCTTTCCAGTTTACTTTGGATACAGCTAGTTTGATATTATCATATAGTTCTTCATAAATTTCAATATCATTAAACTCTTTATGACTGGGTGTAAGTAAGAATTTTTTCTTTAAGATATTTCTTTCCCATTCATACTTTTTATCCTTATAATGAGGATTCTTTTCTAAATACATTTTTAAAAATTTCAATTCTCTTGTCATACAAATATCAATAATATTATGATAGTCTTGATAAACATCAAGAATTCCTTCTATCATCTTTTGACGAGTGATCTTATCATAATCCTTCCATTGGAATAAAATTTTTGTATACTGTTCATAAATGGCATCTTTTCTAAAATATTTTACTTCTTCTAATACTTTCATTTTTGACTCCTTTTTCTCTTTTATTATAATATCTTTTCCATGGTACGACAAGAAAAAAGAAGATAGTAGACAGTCCCAGGGTTCGATTAGGATTGTCTATATTCTTCTTTTTGGTATTTTTATAGGAGGTAGCAAAGGATAAGAGTATCGCTTGGGGGAAAAAATAAAATTCTTTAAGAGCTTTCCCAAGAATGAAAAAATTACCAAATTTTACCAATTATTCTGACAAAATTGATTTTAAAATGATATCTTAGACTTGAGTTTTCTTTCTATACGGAGCAGTAGAAAATATTTATAAAAAAGGATTCTATTCTAAGATAGAGTCCTTACAAAAATAAAGCCTCATGAGCATTCGCTATGATAACTTTATTTTAAAATTTATCATTAGATAAACTAAAAAATCTATCAAAGAATTCTTTTAGCTTATCTATTACACCTCTTTTCTTTATTTCTCTATTATTATCTTTTGAAAACATTGACATAGGCGGAAGCATATCAGATATTTCAGTACCATTTGTTTCTACCTTACCTTGTTCAAATGATTTTTTAATAAATTTATAAGCCTTTTCACTATCTAGATTTTCTTCAGCAATTATTTTATCTAGTTCTTCTTTTTCCTATAATAACCATATCATCATTTTACAAAAAAAGTAATTTTTATTTTGCGTTTTGAGAAAAAAATGGTTTACACAAAAAGATAATTTATTTGTCTAATATTATCTTCACCAATCTTTTTCTTAATGTATTTAAAGAACATCTCTTCTCGTAAATAGGTAGTTTAACTTTTTTATTTTATAATACTTCTTATTCTTTTCTTTTTTACTTATTGATACCGCTTAAATTATCATAAATATTATTTGCGTTAATATTGATTTATTTACAATAATTTTTGCATCATAGTGAAAAGTTGGTTTAATCTTTCTATAATATAATTCATATTTTTTGAAAACAAAACAAACTTAAATAATACTGTAAAAAAGAGATGAAAATGCTTGAGGAAAGGTACATTACAAGAACAGAAGTCATTAAAAATGGAGTGTTCTTATTACTCCATAATTGTAACTTTTATTTTTGGAAAGTCCCTATAAATAACTTTATCAAATTTTCTATCTATATCTTTATGAATCTTCTTTATTAAAGTATTTTGTTTAATATTATGAGCTATATTACACCTCTCATTAATATTGTAAATTTATAAAGAAAGACAAAAAGTTAACTGTTGTTAATGATACTATAAGAATGTACAAAAAAGGGAAAATAAAAATGTACAAAATTGTACATGATATATCCCCTCGAGTACATTCTTTTGTTATACTCTGGTCTGAGGATTGGAGGTGACAAAATGAAGAAT
>DVKE01000013.1 GCA_018716225.1 Candidatus Onthousia faecigallinarum
TCTGTTACGAAATTAAAAGAAGTTAAATATGAAAAAGGATTAACTATCAATAAGAAAGAAATGAAGATGCTGGAAGATAAATACATCACCAGAACAGACGGCATTAAAAAATGGAGTGTGCTTATTACTCCATAATTGGTAACTTTATTTTTGGAAAATCCCTATATAGAAATATAGTTTATAAAGGTGACTATAAGAAACAAATTCCTGACTGGATATCTGGTTTTGCTCTTAGTAATGAAGTACAGACTTTATCATTGAGTGAATATAGAAAAACTAAAAATCATGAAAACGCTACTATTATTGATTTACAAAAATTAATTATACACGAATTTACTCATGCTGCTCATAATAAAATACATAATAATTGCGTTATGATATGGCTTACTGAAGGGCTTGCTACAACTTTAGCACACCAGTATGATGATAAAAAATTAAAGTTTGATGCCACTTTAGATGAAATAAAAATGGGGAAGTTAGTTATGTTAATTACTATGTAATGTTTAATTATGTTCTTAATAAGTATGGGAAAGAATATATTATAAAATTAATTAAAGATGAAGATTTCTTAAGAAATGTAACTGATAAACTGTATGAAGAAACTAAAGAAAATTTTGAAAAAGAGTGACACCTATTGCAAAAACTTATATGAATTGTCCTGTTGAACATGTAGTTTTCATTATAGTCAATTAGTGGAAAAATATTATTTTAAAGGGAAATATCATGATAGAAGATGAAGCTTTAAAAAAAAGGAAATTAAATGAAGATAAGTTAATTTCTTATGACTTTATAAAAAGCAATAATGTCTATAAATATTTTAAAAATATTATGGATGATACTTTAACAGATAATGAAATTATGAAACTAGTAGATATTAGTTATGATTTATTTAATAAAAAAAGAGTGGTTTCTTCCTGCTAATTTTAAGTGTTATGATATTGTTATAACTTTTAATGATGCTGATATTATTATTGGGGAAGCCATCTAAAATATGGTAGTAGGTGATATGACTTTATATTGCTGTTTCTTATTCTTGTATTCTGTTTAAGAAGGGTATATTATTAACCTTATAGGGATCAAAATGTATCAATGAGAAGGTTATGAGAATAAAATTCATTAAAAGATATAAGAAGGATGAATTCACTTTTAAAAAGTTATGGTGTTAATGTTGTTAGGAAGCTTAGAAATGCTTCTAGTAAATGAAGGAAAGAGTTAAAGAATAAAGGAATGATAAAATGCTAGAAGAATTTACTGTAAATAATAAAAAGATAAAGATATATGGAGATATTTCTAAAAAAGAGTTACCTGTTATTTTTTTAAATACTTATATGGATAATGGGGAAGAAGTATTTCATAATTGTCTTAAACTTTCTTGTAAAGATTTTATTTTAGTTGTAATTTCTAATTTAGATTGGAATAATGACATGACTCCGTGGTATGCTCCTAAACTGAGTAAAAAAGATGTGGATTGTTTGGGAAAAGCAGACGATTATATTGCTGTTTTAACAAAGGCGATTATTCCTAAAGTAGAAGAATATTTAACAAAGAAAGAGATAAAAATAAAATACTATGCAATAGCAGGGTACTCCCTAGCAGGTTTATTTGCTGTCTATGTAACCTATAAAACCAATCTTTTTACTAGAGTTATTTCTGGTTCGGGTTCGTTTTGGTATCCTAAGTTTGTTGAGTTTGTTAAGGATCATCGTGTGAATCAAAAGATTACAAAAATGTATTTTTCACTAGGGAATAGGGAAAGTAAAGTAAGTAATGCTGTTTTAAAGAAAGTGTTAGATAATACTAAAGAATTAGAAAGATTTTATCACGATAAGGGAATAGAAACGCTTTATGAAGAAAATCCAGGGAATCATTTTCAAGATCCTGCTTTTAGAATGGCGAAAGGAATCAAATGGACATTAGATGGTGAGTAGAATGACATATTTTAATAAAAGATCGGATAAGGGACATAGTTTAATAAAAGTTTTAGGTGATTATACGGTTTTAGATATAGAGACAACGAGTTTAGATTCTTTTCATGGTGAAATTATAGAAATTAGTGCCCTTAAAGTAAGAGAAAAAAAGAAAGTTGCTTCTTTTTCTGAGCTGATTCATATTGACCATGAGATTGGCTATTTTACAACTCGGTTAACGGGTATTACTCAAGAAATGCTAGAGGAAGGGAAAGATTTAGAAGAAGTTTTAATTCATTTTAAAGAGTTTTTAGGGAACGATATTATTGTTGGACATAATGTGAATTTTGATATTGACTTTATTTATGATGCTATGGAAGAAGTTTTAGGTTGTTCTTTAAGCAATGATTATGTCGATACTTTAAGACTTTCAAGAAAGTTGTTGCCCGATCTGAAACATCATAAACTAGATGATTTAATTGCTTATTTTCATCTGCCGAAAAGGAAGGAGCATAGGGCTTTAAATGATTGCCTTTTAACAAATGAAGTTTATCTTAGATTAGGTGAAATGTTAAAGGATTCTGTTTAAAAAAGGAAGACTTTCTTCTTGAAATTTGGTAAAATAGAATTAGAAGAGATAGTTTAGGAGGATTAGAAAAAATAGTTTAACGATAAATATTTATTATACAGGGGAAAATGGAAGTGCTAGAAAGTTTGCGGAAGAAATGGTTACGAGTGGTTTAGTGGAAAGAGTTCGTTTGGAAGAAGGAAATAAAAAATATGAATATTTCTTTCCCATGGACGATCAAGAAACGGTGTTATTAATTGATCGCTGGGAAAATCAAGAAGCGTTAGATAAGCATCATAAATCAGAAATGATGCAGGAGATTGCCAAACTGAGAGAAAAATATAATCTTCATATGAGAGTAGAACAATTTGTAGAGAAAAAATGATTGGGAGGAGCAATCTTTTTTTGATGTCAAGGAAAGCTAGATTTCCCAAAATGCAAAATAATGATTCTAACAAAGGGAAAAGTTTCAGCATGATCCTGATTTTAAAGATTTTGTAAAGAAATATAATTTTACGGATTTATATACCTCTGGTTTTTATTCTTTTAAAAGCGCAGAAGAAAAATGGGCTTACTGGGCAAAGTATATCTATTACCATAATTTTGAAAAGAAGCATACTGCTCTTTATCAGAAATTATATCAGCTTATTGAAGCTACAAAGAAAAATTATTTTGCTATTACAAGTAATGTAGATGATCAATTTATAAATAATGATTTTGCCGAAGACAAAGTTTTTGCCATACAAGGAAGTTGTTCGAAATTATAATGTAAAACTCCGTGTCATAATAAATTTTATGAGGATAAAGAACTAGTGATGAAAATGCTAACAAGAATTGATAGGGATTTAAAGATTCCTTTTTCTCTTGTTCCACAATGCCCCGTATGTTGGGAGAATATGGAAATAAATTTAAGATGTGATAATCCTTTTGTCGAAGATGATGTCTGGCATCAACAAAGTCAAAATTATGAACAGTTGATTCATAAGTATAAAGAAAAAATTAGTTTTTATTGAGTTAGGGGTAGGCTTTCATAAGCCTGCGATGATTCGTTTTCCTTTTGAAGAAATGACCCAAGAGTTTCCCCATATCACTTTAATTCGGATAAATGAAGAAAATATTAAAGTGGTCTTTGCAATAGAAAAAAAACAATTTTTCTCAAAAAAACTGTGAATAAGCAAGCTTGTTTCTTCTTTTATCTCTATATGACAGATTTTTTCTTTTTTTAGTTCGTTGCCTAAGAAAAGAAGAATATGTTACAATGAAAGCAGCAAAGGATATAGGACAGATTTGAGGGACTTAGTAAATTGCTAAAAAAAGTAAGGAAGGTGAGGTGGAAACATGTATAAAACAATCGTAATAGAATATGCACCAAAAGCCGATGATATGGCTTTAAAAGTGGAAGAGAAAGCCAATGAAATGTTAAAGGAAGGCTATACTCTTATTACGATGTCTATTACAGGGTCAGCGAAAGCTATTTTAATATTTAAAAAAAAGGAGAAAAAATAAATGAAAAAGAAAGTATTCATACTTGTACTAGCTGGTTGTATTTTATTGTTGGGACTTACAGGCTGCGGCAAAGCAGAAACTTTGACAGTGCCACTCACCTTAGAAGAAGTGAATCAAAAAATACAAGATTACTTTAGTGAAGAAGGAGCCGATCTTTCAAACTGGACTTATCATTATATTGATGAGGAAAATCAAGTAGTAGTTGTTGGTTTGCTCGATAATAGTAGTGAAGAACAAGAAGACTTTTTAGAAAAGGTCTTTACTGCGAAGGAAAGAGACGAAATTAGAAAAGAAAATTTAATTGACTTTGTCAAAGGGGAACCACTAACAAACGATTCTCAAAGCTAAAAGAGATTTATGCTTCTTGCGAAGGGGGCAATCATGAAGATCGAAGAAGAAATTTTTCAAAAAAGTAAGGTCAAAGAAGAAACGCTGCTTCCTTATGGTTTTGTGAAAGGAAAAAAGGGGGTATCATTATGCGAAGAAATTTATGAACAATACTTTTCAAGCAGATATTTGGATTGATCCAAAAGGTAAAGTAACAGGGAAAGTATATGATTTAGAAGTAGGGGAAGAATATACCAATTTTCGCCTTGATAGTATGACAGGAGAGTTCGTGGGAACAGTGAGGGAAGAGTATGGTAAGATCTTAAAAGATATCTTAAATCATTGTTTTGAAAAGACCTATTTTCAAAGCGATCAAGCCAATCGTATTACGCATCTCATTAATGAAAAATATCAAGTGTTACCCGAATTTCTTTGGGAAAAATTTAAAGGATATGGGGCATTCCGAGAAAAGAGAACAAGGAAATGGTTTGCTATTATTATGAATGTAGATAAAAGTAGAATTGTTCCAGAGGAAAAGGGGATTGTTGAAGTATTAAATGTCAAATTAGGGGATCAAACAGCATCTTACTTAAAGAAAAAAGGGCTCTATCCCGCTTTTCATAGCAGTAAGAAAAATTGGGTTAGTGTGATCTTAGACGATACTTTAACCGATAAAGAAATTATGGTTCTGGTGGATGTCAGCTTTCAAAATCTTCATGAGCGGAAAGAATGGGTGGTGCCTGCAAATCCAAAATATTATGATGTATTTCAAGGTTTTCAAGAAAGTGATACTATACTCTGGAAACAATCGACAAATATTTCAGTAGGGGATCTTATCTATTTATATTTAGCGCACCTTATTCGGCAATTTTATTTCAATGTGAGGCAATCGAAGTGAATATTCCTTATGAATATCATAAGCAAGTTTCTATTCATAAGGTGATGAAAATAAAGAAATTAAAAGACTATCCCAAAGAGGCTTTTCCTTTTGAAAAATTAAAATCTTATGGTCTAACTTCGGTTCGCAGTCCAAGAAGAATTCCTGATGCTTTAAGAAAAGAACTACATAAAGATTGAACTGATGAGCGGTTTATTTCTTTTGGATAGTTAACAAAGAAAAGAGGGATAAATATCATGAATTTCGAAGAAGAAACGAGAAAAACCAAAATCAAAATTATTACCATTACCGTTCTTGTTGTTTTTGGCTTTCTTTTCTTTCTTGTGTTCTTGCCTCTTTTCCTTGTTAATTCTTTCTTTTCTTCTACCACTACAACTACCTATTATGTTTTAAAAATTGATGAGGAAAATAAAGAGAAAGTACGATCTCTTCTAAACCAAGAAAGGCCTCATATGAGTCTAGGAAAAAATGATTTCACTTCATGTGATATGGAGAAAATCGAATATTATGCGATGTTTCCGGATGGTACGAGTTATACTTTGTATTGTAAAAATCAAAAGGATATTTCTTTTGGTATTGATAAAGTAGGAGAAGATGTTTTAAAAAGTTATATCTATGAGAATGGGACGAAAGAAAGAAAATAAAAGAATAATAAAATAGTAAGAAGGAGAGATATGAAAATTTTAACCGATCCCATGATTTTAAAAACTTTAGAAGATAGCCAAACGGCAGGTCTTATTGGCTTTATCATTAGTGGCTCTTTGCTTTTATTCCTAGTGGTTTTCTTAGGAATTGTTTCTTTTCAAATGATATCGACGGATGGAAGTTCCACTTGGTATTGAACCGAATCTTATATTACAGATAAATATACGAAAACTGAAAGTACTGCCGATACGAGAACTAGAATTTATCATCGTATAAAAGTTGAGGGCTTTGCGAATGAAATTTTGGTAACCGCCGAAGAATACGATAAGTTGGCCAAAAATGATTTCGTTTATGTTTTAGTTCAAAGGGATAATGCCCTTGCTATTTGGTCAAAAGAAGAATATCCCTATGAAGGAGAACATTTAAAAACGATGGAGCAAGAAAAGTTATCTTTAAAACCTTGATTTTCTTTCTTTTGTGGTTATAATAAATATTACCTAAGGGGGGGAAAACAATTGGAAAAGAACGAAGATAAAATTATAAAACGGGCCGAAGAGCTTCAATACGAATTAGAAGGTCTTAATGAAATACAGCAAAAATACTACATTTATCAAAAAATTAGTGAATTAGGACTCGATTCGGATTTTGAAAAACGCCAAGAAGAAGCTGGCAAAGATTGGAGTAAAACAAATGAGGTGTTAGCTTGGTATAAGATTTCTGAAGAAACGACACGTTTGTTTGCTCCCATAACGATTTTAGCTTTGAAAGAAAATCAAGTAAGAAACAAAAAATCATATCAAGAGGCATGGGGTTCCTTTCAAAAAGTTTTGGAAAATTATAAAATGCTAGCAGAAGATTTAAAATTAGATACGGCCTTAGAAAAATCTCATTTATTTACTTATTTATTATGGAATGGCTATTTTTCAAAAACAAAAGAACATTCTTATGATAAGAATCATCGTAAAAATATTTTTGGTTTGTATGCTTTGGATTTGGTAAGAGGAAATGGGGTTTGTTTAAATTATGCGGATGGTTTAAAAAAATATTTACAAACATGTGGAGCGGAGTCTGAGCTTTTGTTATGTAAAATTCCAACCCAAAAAGGAAAGATTTGTTTTCGTTATCGACCGGATATAGAAAGAAAGGTAAAAAGAGGCTCATTTATTAAAACACTGTTATTAGCGCCACTAGCACCTTTGATAACCAGTAAAATGGGAAATCATGCGATTACTTTAATCAAAGAAAAAGAGAAATACTTGGCTTATGATCCCACGAACTTAGCCGTTTTAAATATCAAAGATGATAAAAAAGCTTCTTTGGTAACAGGAAGTGGTAACTTTGATTTGAAACTGACCGCCAGTTTTATGATGGGAGATAGTAATGGAGCCTTGTTTGCGCAGATGCTAGAAAAGCCCATTGTCCCAGCTCTTGAAGCGAAAGAAACAATTTTTAATTTTGAAAACACCCTAGAAACCATCAAAGAAAATAAGTCCTTACTCGATGACGCTTACATTAATATTCATGGAGAATTAGAATTTATTGATAAAGAATTGAGCCAGAAAAAGAAGCAAGAAAAGAAATTAGAGAAACGCAAATAAAAATCTTATGGGAAAGCATAGGATTTTTTTTAATTTGATCTTTTTCTTGACTTAAAGTTTAGTATAAGTAGTAGAATAAAAGAGGAAAGAAGGATGATGAATGAAAATAGCCTTGATATACTTTTCTTATTCAGGTCATACCAGAAGAATTGTTTCAATGTTAAAGGAAAAATTAAAAGAGAAAGTAGATGTATTTGAAATCAAAGCCAAAGAGCCTTATTCAAGTGATTATGATACAGTAGTAGAGCTAGGTCAAGAAGAAGTAAACCAAGGCCTATTAAGAGCAATAAAAGATCTTGATATTCCTCTTGAGCGTTATGAACATATTATTTTGGCTACCCCTGTTTGGTGGTACACGATTCCTCCTGTGGTTCATACCTTTTTAACCAAATATGATTTAAAAGAGAAAGAAGTTATGCCTCTTATTACCTATGGAGGTTGGTTAGGGCATACCATAGAAGATATGAAAGAATATTGTCCTAAAGCTACAGATGGATTTCTTTTGAAATTTGATGGGGATAATTTGGTAACAGACCAAGAGACGATCGATAAAATAGAAAAGGAGATAGAAGAATGGAAATAGAAAAAGTAGTAAATAATTTTATAGAACAAGATATAGAAAGTAAATTAGATCAAAGAGTAAAGTACTTAACTTTGCTTCCTGCTTGGATCGCGACAGATAGTAAAGAGTTGTTTCAAGAAAAACTAAAAGAAGCAAGAGAAGAAGTAGATAAAGAATCTTTAAAAGAAGCCGTTTATCAAACAATTCCTTACTTAGGCTATAGTAAAGTATATTCTTTTCTTTCACTTACAGAAGAGGTTTTAGGAGAAAGTAAGAGTGGCACTGTTACCACGAAGGAAAATCGTTATGAAGAAGGCTTAAAAGTGCAATATGAGATCTTTGGACAAGAGAATATTGATTCCTCAAGAGAAAAAGAAGAGGAAGAGATGAAATTTATTTGGGACTATCTTGCTAGTTATTGTTTTGGAGATTTTTATACTAGAAAATATTTAACTATAAAAGAAAGAGAATTGATTACCTTTGTTACCTTGGCTTCCTATGGAGATGTTGCCCCTCAGTTAGCTTCTCATATAGGAGCAAATTTAAAGGTTGGTAATAGTCAAGAATTACTCATTGAAGTAGTAAAGAATCTAGTTCCTTATCTTGGTTTTCCTAGAAGTTTGAATACTTTGAATGCGATTAAAAAAGCTTCTATGGGATCATAAAAATGATTGTTTTTTTCGATATGTCGCAAGGCATATCTTTTTTTTAGAAAAATAGTACTGATTCCAGCTAACAAACATATAATATAAAAACTGTATCACTTGACAAAAGGGAAAATAATTGAACATTAATTTTTGTTTAAAATTGACAGCCGTTCTTTAGACGGTATAATATATAAGAAAAATAAATTAAAAAGAAGATCCAAGAGGTGGAGTATGAAAAAATATGTGGGACTTACGAGAGAAGAGGTAAGAAAATCAAGAGAAGAAAATGGGACAAATGAACTAGAAAAGAAGAAAAAAGAAAGTGTTTTCCAAAAAGTATTACATATTTTTACGGCACCAATGTTTTTATTACTGATTATCACCGCTAGTATTTATTTTATCTTGGGTGAGGTTAGTGATGGGATCATCATGCTTTGTTTTGTCTTGTTTATTAGTGGGATAGAGTTTTTTCAAGAGCAGAAAACCGATAAGGCTCTAGAAGCGTTGAACACTTTGTCTTCTTTAAATATAAAAGTGATTCGTGATGGTAAAGTTTGCCTGATAGATAGCAAAGATATTGTGGTGGGGGATATTGTCCTTTTAGAAGAAGGCGATAAGATTGCTGCCGATGGTCTTATTTTAGAATGTCAGGGCTTAGAAGTGAATGAATCGGCTTTAACGGGTGAGTCGGAAGTAGTCTATAAAAAATTAAAAGATGAGAGTAACAATTACTTTAAATTAAATCAATGTTATTTGGGAACTGATGTTACCAATGGTTCTGCTGTTATCCAAGTGACAGCGGTAGGAGTACATACAGAATATGGCAAAATTGGCAAAACCTTAAATGCAATTACCAAAGAAAAAACACCATTAGAAAAACAAATCAATCAATTAATTGTCGTTTGTACGATGATCAGTTTAATCTTTTTTACCGCTGTAATGGTCATTAATTTTATTTATAATCAAGGAATGCTTTTGCATGATCGCATCATTGCCTCGATTTTAGCAGGTATTACGGTTGCCATGGCTACGATACCAGAGGAAATCCCGGTAGTATTAACGGTATTCTTAGCGATGGGAGCTTGGGGACTAGCTAGAAAAAAGACTTTAACCAGAAATATGAAAGCGGTAGAAACTTTAGGGGCTGTCACCGTATTATGTACCGATAAAACAGGTACTTTAACGCAAAATAAGATGACGGTCAAAGAAACGTATCCGAAGGAAGAAAATTTTTTACAAATATCTTTGTTGGCTTGTCTCAAAGATCCTTATGATCCTATGGAGTTAGCAATTCAGGAATATTGTTTTGCTCAGCATTTGACCAAGAAAATTTATCAGGCTGACTTAGTACATGAGTATGTTTTTAATAATGAAGATAAAATGATGGGGCAAGTTTGGAAGATCGATAAAGCAAATGTTTTATGTGTCAAAGGGGCTTATGAGCATGTTTTGCCTTTATGTGATATGGAAGAAGCCGAAAAAGAGAAAATAGAAGACCAAATAGCAGAATACTCTCGTTTGGGTTATAGAATTCTTGCTGTGGCCAAAAGGGAAAATATTTCTAAAATCCCGAAAACCTTAAAAGAGAATTCCTTAACTTTTGTGGGCTTAATTGCTTTAGTGGATCCGCCAAGAAAAGGAGTAAAGGAATCACTTGCGTCTTGTTATACAGCTGGAGTTCGGGTTATCATGATTACAGGAGATAATGGAGAAACGGCCAAAGGGATCGCCAAACAAATACATTTAGAGCATAATGAAAATGTAATAACCGGTTTAGAGTTAGAAAATATGAGTGAGGAAGAATTAAAAGAAAGGGTAAAAGATACCAATATCTTTGCTCGTGTCTATCCCAATCATAAGATGAGAATTGTCAAAGCCCTTCAAGAAAATAAAGAAGTGGTGGCGATGACGGGAGATGGAGTGAATGATGCTCCGGCTTTGAAGAAAGCCGAGATCGGCATTGCTATGGGCAAAAGAGGAACGAATGTAGCCAAAGAAGCAGCCGATATGATTTTGTTAGATGATAATTTTAATACGATTGTCGATGCCATCAAAAACGGTCGCACGATTTATAGCAATATCAAGAAAGCCATTTCTTATATCTTAGTGATTCATATTCCCATTGCTTTCGCTTCCTTTTTTGTTCCTTTGTTCCGTTTACCTGTTTTGTTACTTCCTATTCATATTGTCTTATTAGAATTGATTATTGATCCAACCTCTTCGATTATCTTTCAACGCTTAAAACCAGATCGCAATGTAATGGAAGAAAAACCGCGCAAAATAAATGAACCTATTATGAATAAAAGAGCAGTCTTTCGCTGTGTCCTACAAGGCCTTGCCATTTTTCTTGCTTTTTTCGGTAGTTATTTTTATTTGCTCAAGCAAGGTTCTAGTCAAAACTTAGCCATGACTTTTGCCTTTACAGTATTAGTATTAGCGAATGTTTTAGTAGTCTATGTTCTACAATCAAGGGAATATGCCCTAAAGAATTTTATCATAGATTTCAAAGACAAGGTCATTGTACTCATTAATTCGATTATTGTCGTGATGTTACTTCTCTTAATCTATGTACCAATCTTTAACCAGCTTGTTGGAACTGTTCCTTTGCGTATTTCCCAATTATTGCTTGCCTTTTTGATCGCTCTTCTTGCCACGGTTTCTTTTGACCTATTGAAAAAGAAAAGGTAATCAAGAGAACACTTTGATTGGTGTTCTTTTTTTGAGGTAAAATAACAAGAAAAATATTGACTTAGAGCAAACTTTAAGTGCTACAATAAAACTAGGAGGTAAAGTATATGGAAAAAGAAAATAATAAAGATAAAAAAGAAATCCTAGGAGGAGTCTTTGGGTTAGGAGAAGAGAATCGTGCTTATGCACAATACTTTATTGGAAAAAGCTATCTAAATCCTTTGACCGATCTGAAGAAGACAAGTTTATTTCTTGCCAATGTCACTTTTGAACCGGGTTGCCGCAATAACTGGCATATTCATCATGCCAAAAGTGGTGGAGGACAAATCCTTATTTGTGTTGATGGCGAAGGATGGTATCAAGAAGAAGGGAAAGAAGCGGTTAGTCTAAAACCGGGTATGGTGATTACGATCCCTGCTAACGTAAAACACTGGCATGGAGCGAAGAAAGATTCTTGGTTTAGTCATATTGCGATTGAAGTACCAGGAGAGGAAACTTCCAATGAATGGTGTGAGCCAGTTACGGAGGAAGAGTATGATAAATTAGAATGGGACAATTGAAAAAAATTAAAGTCAAATAAATATTAAAACCTTGTAGAAAGTCAAAAACAAATGTTCGCTAAAATTGTTGACAATCAATTTTCTTTACTATACAATTTAGTTGTAGAAGTTAAGAAAGGACAATGCACATGAATCGGCAAAATGAAATCATTTTATTTGAAAATCAAAAAGTCAAACTTGAGGTAAATATGCAAGATGAAACCGTATGGCTATCAGTAGAACAAATGGCCAAACTATTTGACAGAGATAGAACTGTTATTACTAGACATATCAACAACATTTTTAAAGAAAAAGAATTAGATAAAAATGAGGTGTGTGCAAAATCTGCACATACCACTAAACATGGATTTTCTCTAGATAAAACTCAAACAAGAGAATTAGATTATTATAATTTAGATGTAATTATATCAGTTGGCTATCGCGTGAAATCACCAAATGGTGTTATCTTCAGAAAATGGGCAACAAAAGTTTTAAAAGATTTTATGATAAAAGGATATGCTGTTAATCAAAAAAGGCTAGAATATTTAGAAAAGACGGTTAAATTAATAGATATTGCAAATAGAATTGATGAAAAATTAGAAGATAATGATGCCAAAGAAGTTTTAAAGGTAATAGGAAGTTATTCGAAAGCTCTTGATCTATTAGATAATTATGATCATAGAACATTGTTAAAACCTAAAGGAAATAATAGTCAGAAGCTAATAAAATATGAGGATTGTTAAAAAATAATTAATAAATTAAGAGTTAATGAAGAAAGTGATATTTTTGCTATTGAAAGAAATCAAGGTTTAGAAGCAATCATAGGAGACATTTATCAAACATTTGATAATAAAGATGTTTATCAAAGTATAGAAGAAAAAGCCTCTAATTTCTTATATATGATTGTTAAAAACCATGTTTTTATCGATGGTAATAAAAGGATCGCAGCAACATTGTTTATTTATTTCTTAAATTATTATGATATTTTGTATAAAGATGGTAAGCAAGTTATTGATAATAACACATTAACGGCGTTAACATTACTCATTGCGGAGTCAACCCCGAAAGAAAAAGAAATTATAATTGATCTGGTTATGAATTTTCTTAGTTAAATCATGCTTTTAAAAATATCAATTTCTTATTAAAAGAACGAAAAAGAAGTGGCTAGTCTAAAATCGGGTATGGTGATTACGATTCCAGCTAACGGAAAGCACTGGCATGGAGCGAAGAAAGATTCTTGGTTTAGTCCTATTGCGATTGTAGGCCTAGGAGAGGAAACTTCCAATGAATGGTGTGAAGTAGTTAGTGATGATGGGTATAACAAATTAGATAAAGAATTGAGGTGATTTAAATGGAACATTCTGAATTTAATAAACATTTCAATAATAATGAATCACGCAATTTAGTTGATTTTATTGATTCGTTTGGTAGTGATATATAATACTACCGGAAAAAAATTAGATATAATTGAATATGCTAATTTGTTAAAAATAAATGTTTATCTTATGGTAAAGAAAGATGTATTTCCATTTAATTGTCTTGCTTTTACTGATATATGTGAAAAGCAAAGGGTAATTTCTATTAGTAGTTCAATTAGTGATCCGGAAGCTAAAATATTCATTCTAGCTTGTCAAATGGCTGAGTATCTTTTGAAAGGTAATGATGAATCATTTCACTCAATTTTCAAATTAGATGATTTAGACTTTGAGGTTTATCATGTCGCAAAAGCTATTTATCAAAAAAGAAAGAATCCCAAAATTAAAATTAAGAAACTTGAAATGTAATTTATTGGTATATTAAATTATAAAAAATACATATTAAATAAGGAGAAAAAGATTATGGAAAAAGCTAAAGTATATTTTATTAAGGAGATTACTCCCGAAAATATTATTAAAGCCTATAATGCTGTAGGTAAAAAATTAGAAGGAAATGTAGCGGTTAAAATGCATTCTGGGGAAAAAGGTAATCAAAACTATTTAAGACCAGAATTTGTAAAAGATATGGTGAACTATGTTCATGGAACCGTCGTTGAATGTAATACGGCTTATGAAGGAGCGAGAAACTCTACCGAGAAGCATCGGGAATTAATTAAAGAACATGAATGGGATAAATATTTTCCATTTGACTTATTAGATGCGGAAGGGCCTGATATGGAACTTGATGTACCGAATGGTAAAGTATTAAAGAAAAATTATGTCGGAAAAGATTTAGCAAAATATGATTCATTACTTGTATTATCTCACTTTAAAGGTCATGCTATGGGAGGATATGGTGGAGCTTTAAAACAATTATCAATTGGTTGTGCCTCAAGTGCTGGTAAAACTTTAATTCATACAGCAGGTGTTACAGATGATCAAACAAAATTATTTGGTAACTTACCCGAACAAGATAGGTTCTTGGAAGCAATGGCTGATGCTGCTAGTAGTGTGGTAAATTATTTCCATGGCAATGCTGTTTACATTAATATTATGAAAAATATCTCTGTTGATTGCGATTGTGATGGCAATGCTTCTGCGCCATGTATGCAAGATATTGGAATATTAGCTTCGACCGATCCGGTAGCGGTCGATCAAGCTTGTCCTGATTTAGTATATAACTCTACGGACTCAGGTAAAGATAAATTGATCGCTAGAATTGAATCTCTTCATGGTGTACATACCGTAGAAGCAGCTGCTGACCTTGGTGTGGGAACTCGGGAATATGAATTCATTTCGATTGCATAAAAGTAAGGATAGTCCTTGCTTTTTTGTTGCGACTTTCTTCCTTTTCTTGTTATAATTGGAAGAAAGAGGAATCGTAAGGAGGGGGAAAATGACCCAAGATGTTTTAACCATTGTAAAAGAATATTTAAGCATTTTTCAAGAAGAAAAAAGGCAAGAAAAACTATTAGACTTTTTAAAAACGCATAGGAAAGAAGAATATTTTGATTGGAATAATTTTGATGGCCATATAGTGGCTAGTGGTATTCTTTATGCCAAGAAAGAACAAGAGTTTTTAGTTTTATATCATAAAGATATGAAAACTTACATTTATCCTGGCAGGCATATTGATTTAGAAGATGCAAGTATTTTATCTGCGGCCAAAAGAGAAGTGATAGAAGAGACAGGCATCAAAGATTTTAAGCTAGTCAAAATAGCCGAAGAGGAAGAAGTCCCTTTTGATATTGATACTCATAAGATCGCTTATAACACACGATTGCATTTAAAAGAACATTATCACTTTGATTTTCGCTATCTATTTACGATAGAAGAAATTCAACCAGTGTCTTATGATAAACATGAATTAAGCAACTTTCATTGGGCTTCTTGGGAAGAAATCGAAGAAAACCGTAATTTTAAAAGAATGCTACCGAAATTAAAAGAATTATTAGGAAAAGAAAATATGGAGGAAAAGAAATGAAGATAAATATGATAGGAAGTGGCTCAATTGGGTCCGTTAGAATGAGTGCTTGTACATTAGTGGATGATCATATCTTAATTGAGGTACCCAATGGCATTATTAAATATTTAAAGAATCAAGAACATGATATCATGCAAATAGATACCATTCTTATTACTCATTTTCATGGGGATCATTTCTTTGATCTTCCTTTCTATTTGCTAGAGTTTTATTTTCATCGAAAAAAAAAGAAAATAAAGATTATCGGTCCGGTTGGTTTAAAAGAGAAAGTCGAAACCTTATTTGAATTTGGCTTTCCTCAAGTTTTGCAAAAAGTCCTTTCTCTTGTTACCATTCAGTGGATAGAGTTAAAGCCGGATGACATTTATCAAGATAAAACCATCAAAGTAGAAGCGAAAGAAGTAGAACATGGTTCTCTAAAACCAGCATTGGGATATTTGATTACCATCGGGAATAAGACTTTGGCTTATTCTGGTGATACCTCTCTTTGCTCGAATGTCCTTTATTTAGTAGAACATGCTTCTCTTTCTATTTTAGATATGAGTTTAAAAAGAACTGGAAATGGAGAACATATGGGATATAAGGATATTTGCAAAATATGTGAAGACTACCCAGATAAAAGAGTGATTGTTACTCATATGAGAGATGATACGATTCTTCAAGTGATGGCTCAGCCACTACGAAATATGACGCTTCCTACAAAATATTATGAGATAGAAATTTAGAAAGAAAAAGATATGAAAAATCAACAAAAATTAAAAAAATTAGAAGTAGAATATGATGCTTTGCAGAAACTATATGGTGCCGAAGATTTAAATTCTATTTACAATGGTGGAGATTCGGATCATCCAAAGGTCTGTTTTATTTTTATGAATCCTACGGGCAGAAACATTGCCAGCGATAAAGCGTGGAAAGGGATCCGAGCTCCTTGGTTAGGAACAAAGAATATTTGGAAGTTGTTTACGGAGATTGGTTTGTTTGATCCGAAGTTAATGCAAGAGATCAAAACGAAAAGAGCGAAGGATTGGGATCCTCTTTTTGCAAAAGAAGTTTATCAAGAAGTAGCTAAAAATCATATATTTATTACGAATTTAGGAAAATGTACCCAAGTAGATGCGAGAGCTTTGAAAGATGAAGTCTTAAAAAGTTATTTAGCGTTATTAGAGCAAGAAATTGATATCATCAAACCTCAAATGATTATTGCCTTTGGCAATCAAGTTTCTTCTATTTTTTTACATCAAAAGATTTCGGTTTCTAGTTGCCGGAAAAAATATTTTGAAAAGAAAATTGGGACGAAAACTTATAAAGTATTTCCTGTTTTCTATCCGGTTGGGAATGGTACTTTTCATTATGAAGAAGCGGTAGAAGATTTGAATGAGATTATCGCTACTTATCTTGATCCGTTGGAAATAAAGTAAAGTAGAAGAAAAAATAAAAAATAGAAAGGAATATAATTGACAAACATTTGTTCTAATAGTAAGATAAGAAGAGAAAGAAAAGGGATCAGATGATGAAGTTAGATGGAAAAGATAAATCACTTCAAGAACAAATTGAAATCTTGTAAGCTATTTTAAAGCAAAACAAAAAGTTATATCAAACCTTACAAATATTAGAACAAAGTGGTTTGAAGAATTATTATTTAGCAGCCGGAGCGGTAAATCAGACGGTATTTAATTATTATCATGATTTTCCTCTTGATCAAGGAATTAAAGATTTTGATATTGTTTATTTTGATCCGGATGTTAGTTATGAGAAAGAAGATGAATGGATTAAAAAGCTTTAAGCCATGCTTCAAGAGTTAAAGATAGAAGTGGATATTAAGAATGAAGCTCGTGTCTATTTATGGTATCAAGAAAAATATGGCAAAGCGATCAAACCCTATCATAATGTAGAAGAAGCGATTAGTAGATGGGGAACAACGGTTACTTGTCTTGGCATTTGTTTGGAACAAGGCTCTTTGGTTGTGACGGCGCCTTATGGCTTGAATGATTTATTTGAGTTAGTGATTAGACCGGTAAAAAAGGATTTTAGGAAGAAGTTTTACGAGGAAAAAGTAGCAAAATGGACTAAGAAATGGCCTTTATTGAAAGTGATTCCTTGGGATTCTGAATAAGGAGAGAGAAATGAAAAAAGCATTTTATTATGCATTTAGAGGGATTGGTAATGCGATTCAATCGGAGCGAAATATGAAAATTCATCTTTTCGTTATGATCCTAGTGGTATTAGCAGGAATTTTCTTTCAAATTAATTTTTTAGAATGGATGTTATGCTTGATGATGTTTCTTTTGGTGATAGCAGGAGAGATGTTTAATACTGCTATCGAAACGGTAGTAGATATGGCGATGCCCGAAAAAAATGAGTTAGCAAAGAAGGCCAAAGATATAGCAGCCGGAGCCGTGTTAGTGCTAGCTTTGGGATCAGTTATTGTGGGTGGAATTATTTTCTTTCCGAAAGTAGTATCTCTTTTCTAGGAGGATCAAAAAATGACAAAGCAAGAATATCAAGAAATGAAACAAAGAGAGCTTTTTCAACGCTTAGAACGTTCTAAATTTCGTAGTCGGTTTCATCTTACCGAAAAAGATAAAGCTTATATAAAAGAAAAAGGTTGGGCTACCATCAAGATGCATGCACAAGATTTTATAGCAAAACGCCTTGCTCCTGCCAATCTTCCCAATGATGGAAAACAGACTCCTATGAGAGGACATCCAGTTTTTATTGCTCAACATGCCACCGCCACTTGCTGTAGAGGCTGTCTTTTTAAATGGCATAAAATAGCCAAAGGAAAAAATTTGAGCGAAGCAGAACAAGATGATGTCGTTGAAATCATCCTAGCTTGGTTAAAAAAAGAAATGATGGAAGAGAATTCGTCTTAAAGCATCTTGGAACTAAGAATGCTAAAAGATTTTAAAAAATAAATTACAAAAATTGGTAATAAAAAGAATATTTTTTTGAATAAGAAAGTCACTTTTTGAGCCACATTAAAAATGAGGTGTCGAAAAATGAAAAAAATTCTTATTCTTTTTTGTAGTGTGGTGCTTGTTTTGGCTTTAAGCTTAGAGGCAAAAGGATTATCAAAAAAAGAGTTAGGGGAAGAGATCTTAGTTAAAATAGACTTTCAAGGACAAGGCGTTACCACAAAAAATGTAAATCAAAAATTAGGCAATATTTCTTATAAACTTTTTGGGGGCAAAGTAAAAATAAATTTAAGATATCAAGATGAAACGATTCTAAAACAATTGGAAGCTTTAAAAGTAAGAAATTTAACTAAAGTAGAAAGAGATTATCAAGCCATATTAACAAGATTTGGGCTAGAGGAAGATTTAGAAAAGATGAAAAGAGTAGGTGCCCCTTTAGCAGAAATAACAGTATTAATTCATAAGGAAGATTATCAAATGCTACAGAAGAAAGACTTCCTCGTTTCACCAATTTAGTGTTTTCTATCCTTTCATTCTATGATATAATTTTACTGATAAAGGAGAATGGATATGGGAGAAGAAATCATAAGAAAAAGTAAAGTAAGTATCTTGAAAAGTTATGGGGATAATTTTACACAAAGAAAATTCATTACCAATCCGGCCATTGGAAGAGAAGAAGAGATCAAACAATTAGTTTTGATCTTATTGACACCAGAGAAATCTGCTATTTTAGTTGGTAAACCTGGTGTTGGTAAAACCGCTATTGTGGAAGGACTTGCTTATCGTATTCAAATTGGCAATGTCCCAGATGCTTTAAAAAATTATCAGATCATAAAAATTAATACCTCGGCTTTACTCGGAGTGGATCCAGACTCTGGTGAGAGTAAAATTCAAATTTTATTGGATGAATTGAAAGAATATAACAATCTTATTTTATTTATTGATGAAATTCATACATTAATGGGAAGTAAGGGAGAAGCGCTTGATTTTGCTAATATGTTTAAGCCAGGTCTGGACCGTGGTGATATTAAAGTGATTGGAGCGACTACTTCCGATGAATATGAACGTTATATTTTAAGAGATAAAGCCTTTGTGCGGCGGTTCCAAAAAGTAGATGTACCCGAGCCAACAAGAGAACAAGTCATTGCCATTTGCATGGGAACTTTACCAAAGATTGAAAAACAGACCGGAGCGAAATTAATGTATGATCCTTATGTTCAACAAAAAATCATGGCTTTCTTAACCGATTTAACCAGTGAATATCGTCGCATTTATGAAATTGGCTCTCGTTATCCCGATATTACTCTAACTTTATTACAACAAGCCTTTTCTTTTGCTGTATATGATAACCGAAAAGAAGTAAATATTTTTGATATTGAAAGAGCTGTTTTAAATACCAAAAATGTTTATCCCGATGTAATAAAAAAAGAAATGCCTCACTTTCAAGAGATATTTAAACAAGAAATTGAAGATGGTATTGATCAGGGGTTGAATCATGCGACTAACTAAAATTATTTATGGGTTAAGATTGATCGCTTCTTTTCTTTATGTTGTTTTGATTTATCTTCTATTAAATATTATTTTTGAAAGCGGTTGGCAGGGGATGGTTTTTCTTATTTTATCACTTGCTTTTATCGTGGTAACCCTTGTTACTTTGTTATCGCATAAGGAAATATTTCAAAAGACGATTAGTTATAATATTGTGATCATAGCAGCAGTTGTTTATTTGGCAATTGTGGTTGTTCGTTGTTTAGAAGCTGTTCATCAATATAATAGTAATCTATATATTTTAAATATGGAATATTGCAAAACGAACTTTATCATTTTAAGCTTTGTCTTAATTGGAATTTTATTAAATACGATGGTTCTATTCTTAAGTGATAATGAGACCCAACAAAAAAAGCCTATCAAACGATAAGCTTTTTTCTTTATTATTTAATGTCGATGTATTTTTTGTCTTTGTTTTCATCTACTTTAGGAACTGTAATATGAAGAGTACCGTTACTAAATTCAGCATTAATTCCATCTTCTTCAATATCTCCTAAATAGAAACTTCTAGAATATTTTCCATAAGATCTTTCACGACGAAGATATTTCTTATCCTTATTTTCTTCATCTTCTTCTTTTTCTGCTGTAACAATTAAGTTTCCTTTGTTACATTCTATTTTAATTTCATCCTTTGTGAATCCAGGTAGGTCCATTTCAACATGATACTTATTATCTTTTTCATAAATATCGCATTTCATTTTAGCACCTTCCTCCTCAAAAAAATCATCTAATGCATTATCAAAATAAAATCTTCTTGGTAACATCATATGTTATCACCTTTCCTTTCTTACATTTAGTTATAGCACGCATTTTAGCAATTGTCAATAGAGAGTGCTAACTTTTTTTGAGCTTTTTTAGGATTTTTTTCCTTCGCTTTTAGTATGAAGAGAAAAAGCTATTTTATACGAATTTTAACCTTTTTTTTGAAAACTGAAGAGAATTTTAAGAAGAAGAAGAAAGCTAGTGACAAGAAAACAGTTGGTAAAAAGAATTGTGAAGAAAAGAGCAATTTCTTTGGTTGAAAGAAGGGTAAAGCAAATTCCAATTAAGAAACAGCAATCAAGAAGAGCAAGGACAAGACAGATCGTTTGGTCCTTTTTGGTTTTTAATGCTTCTTTACTAGGGGAAGTTTCTACTTGGAAAGTGACATTTCCATTTTGAATGGCATTATGAAAGGATAAGATTTCTTTGGGTAATTTGCTAAATGCCGAAATATTTTGCGCTAGTTCCATAAGCTGTTTTTTCATGTTATCGGGAGTAAGAAGAGAAGAGGGATCAAACTGGGTTTTTAAAGCTTCCATCAAGCTGATATTTGGATCGATATCTTCAAGTACTCCTTCAATGACGACAATGCCTCTTAACAGTAGAATGATATCACGAGGGACACTAATTTGATATTTTTGAAAAATAGACATTAACTGAGGAGCGAAAGTTTTAAGATCGATACTTCCAATTTCGGTATTTTGGTTTTGGTCTAACAAGATAGCAAGATCTTCAGCAAGGGCACTTTGATTGATATGTTCCGCATGCCCTAATAATATGACATTTTGCGCTAGCTTTTCATGATCTTGCCAAAGGATTGCTTCGACACATTTTTTTAGAAGGGCCTTGTTTTCTTCGGTTAAGCGTCCCATCATGCCAAAGTCAAGGTAAACAATTTTGCCATCTTTTAATTTGATGTTGTCAGGATGAGGGTCAGCGTGATAGAATCCATCGTCTAGGGTTTGTTTTAAATAATTTTTTGCTAGTAGAAGAGCCACTTGATCCATTTGATAGCCCTGCATTTCTAAAAGAGCCACTTCATTAATTTTCGGAGCATCAATATATTCCATCACTAAAAGATGCTTTGTTGTATAATCGTGATAGACAAGCGGAACTCCGATATAAGAAACGTCTTTGTTCTTTTCCCGAAACTCTTCCATAAATTTTGCTTCTTCTTCAAAATCCATTTCTTTTTTTGCGGACTCTAACATTTCATCTAAGACAAGATCGAAATCAACGGAAATATGAAAGATTCTTTCAATAGGAACAAGATGAACAATTTTTTTTAGTAAAGAAATATCGGTTTCCATTTGATATTCAATGTTTTCTCTTTCAATTTTTAAAGCGACATCTTTTCCGTTTAGTTTGGCACGGTGTACTTGAGCGATGGAAGCAGAACCAACCGGTATCGCTTCAATATCTGTAAATTCAAACCGTTTTTCTTGTAGTTCGTTTTTAAGAATGCGAATGATAACTTCTTCACTCATTGGCCGAACTTGACTTCTTAACTTTCGTAATTCATCACAGTAAGCAGGATCAAGTAAATCTTCTCGATCAGCCATGATTTGTCCAATTTTAATAAAAGTAGGTCCTAATTCTTCTAAAGCTTCTCTTAAGGAAACTGGATTCATGTTCTTTATTAACTGATGCTTCTTCATAATAGAAATGATTTCAGCAAGTCGTTTCATGGGAAACGTTTTCTTTTTCTCTTCCATGTAATTCCCTCCTAGATTATAGAATAAGTATAACATAAGCAGAAACGGAAAAGAAGTTTGAAATCGAAAAAAGTGAAAAAATGTTAAATAAAATTCAAAGTTCCCGAAAAATTTATAATGGGAACTTATTCTTTTAAAGAACAAAAGTTAATGATATAATATGCCATAACCTGTTTGTCATTATTAAAGGGAGGTATAGAAAAATGACAAA
>DVKE01000014.1 GCA_018716225.1 Candidatus Onthousia faecigallinarum
CTGGTAGTAATATCAAATTATATTTAACAAAGCTTAATGGAAGTGAAGAAGAGGCTTTAATGAGTCCTGAAACCTATCATGAAGAAGCAGAAGAAAATACTTATACCGGAAGACCAGCCGGAGAGATGAGCTTATACAAAGGAAGTATGAACTCTAGTGAAAATAACAATTATCGTTTAAGAATGTACGTAGATGAAGAATATAATCCTCAAGGAGATGGAGGAGGATTAACCTTTTCGATTCGTATTAATGTTTATGGGTTAGCAGGAGAGAAATATGTACCTGAGACAACCAAGACAATTCTAGCTGCCAATCCATTACAAGAAGAAAAGGAAAATATGTTTAACTATGCCAGTAATGGTACCCAACATGATCCAAATGATGATGTAGACTATGCAACCGATCCAGATCCAGAATATGTAACAAATGGCTTATATTCCACCGAGGATGAAGATGGAACAAGTTATTATTTTAGAGGAAATGTAGATAATAATAATGTTCAGTTTGGAGAATATACAGAAGATTATTATGTGTATGGATATAGATATGGAACTATATATTATCAGAGTTTAGAAAACTGTAAGGAAGCTAATATGGGTTATGAAGATGAAGATAGATGTACTCAAGTAAAGTTAGCAAGTGCAGGAGATAAGATGTACTGGAAGATAGTAAGAGTAAATGGAGATGGAAGCTTAAGATTAATCTATAATGGAACAAGTGCAACCCCTGATAATAGTGATTTAGCACATTCATATTCAGTTGGGAATACTTTCTATAATTTAGAGCATAATGATCCAAAGTATGCAGGTTATACCTACGATAATGGAACAGATTCATTTATAAAAAGAGAAGTAGATACTTGGTATAAAAATGCCTTAGGAAGTAGTATTTATGATAGTAAAGTAAGTAGTGGAAGATTCTGTAGTGATAGTAGTGGATATAGAGAAGAAACAATGATGGGAGGAAGTGTATTTGCAAGTTTTGATAGATTAGCTTCAGTATTTGGAAAATTGATGGGATTAGAAATGCAAGAAAATGTGACACCGACTTTAAAATGCCCTACTACAAGTGAAAGTTATGGTGGTTCATATAGACTAAAAGCAGGATTAATAACAGCAGATGAGTTAGTATTAGCAGGAGAAAGCTTTGGAGTTATAAGTAATAGTTATTTAACTGCAGGTGATAATGAATTTTTATGGTATTGGAGTATGACACCATCATCAGAAGACGGTGGCTATGAAAATATGGTTAGAGTGTATTGTGAAAATGCTTTTTTGACAAGTTTAGGTGCTTTTAACATGAACCTTTCCTTGCGTCCAGTTATCAATGTGACCACTGAAAACGGGTTTACGTCTGGAGATGGAAGTGTAGAAAATCCGTATATCTTGAATGCTGAGTAAGTCTTGCAAATGACTCCTCATTTGCAAGGGGGGTTAAACGAATCGTGACGTGTAGTGGTTTGTGTCTTTGTTCTTCTTCCCTTTGGTTTGCGCTTTGTTTCTTTCGCCGGATGATTTCAACAATGATAATGCTAATGTATGGAGTAAGTTTGATAATCTCGATAATGATAATGTGAACAATCAAAACGGCGTCCGTCCAGATTCCAACTAAGGCTAGGTTTTCTAGTGTCACCGCATTTTGTTGGTTACGGCTTACAGATAGAGGAAGTAATATTGGAAACAAGTTTAATTCCCGGAGGAATTCAAATAAATAATATAGATGTTCAAGGACTTAAGAAAAAAGTTCTTGGAAAATCCCTATAATGGAAGTAACAAAGTGGAGGTAGGTTTTGCTTTATTTACAGCCCAAAGTTATAAAGAGGCACGGGCGATTGTAGGAGATTGGAAGGAAGGAGAGAGATTTGGGACGAATTAGAGAAACTAAGATACAATGATGAATTTATTGCTGTTTATGATGCTGAGATCGTACAGAAGAAGTTAGAGAATTCTGCTAGGAAAGAAGGCAAAAGTGTTGGCAAAAAGGCCGGTATTAAGCAAGAAAAACAGTCCATTGCCAGTTCTATGTTGAAAGATAATGTTCCATACAGTACGATTTCAAAGTACACAAGATTAAGTAAACAAGAAATATTAAGTTTACAATAAGAAGGAAGAAAGAAATTCTTCTTTTTTGGTGATAGAGAAAAAGAAAAAGCGAACGTTTATTCGCTCACTTTCTTTTGAGGTATTTGGTTTGTCCTAGCGAGAATATCTTGCACCTATAACTATAACAAGTAAAATAAACAATACTAAAATGATGGCATAGTTACTACCTTGATTGGAACCCCATCCACATCCATAAGAAGGCCACCAGAAGTTTGACATAGAACCACAACCACAGCTACCTCCGCCGTAATAATACATATCAATTCCTCCTTGTCTAGTATAAAGTATGAGAGATCTTGTCAACTTGTTAATGAAATAGACTAGATTGCTTGAGAAAAAATATGCTTTTGTGATATGATAAAGTTAGATAGAAGGACGTGATTAAGGGTGAAGAAAACAAGACAAATTATTCGCTATTTAGATAAGCCCTTATTTATTATAACGGCAATTCTTTTTCTTTTTGGGCTTGTTATGATTTTTTCCGCAAGTAATGTAACTGCTTATATGAGTGGAAGAAGTGCTTATGATTTCTTTTTAAGACAAGGACTTTTTTTAATCATTGGCTTTGTTTTGTTTTGTTTGATTATTCGTTTTACAACGAAAGCCTATGGAATGATGTCTCATTTACTTCTTGTTATTTTTACGGCTGTTTTAATTTTACTTTTGATCTATGGGAAAGCGACTAATTATGCGGTTAGTTGGATTCGGATTGGTTCTTTTACGATTCAACCGAGTGAATTCATCAAAATTATTATGATTATTTGGATGGCTCGTTATTATGAAGTGCATGCGAAGCGATTGGGTTCTTGGTTTATTAGTTCGCTTCCTCTTATGGTGGGGGCCGTAATTACTTTTTTGATTGTTATTCAGCCGGATCTTGGAACTGCTATTATTTTTGCTCTTCTTGTAGGGTGTATCTTTTTATTCGTTCCTATCCCCAAAAGAGTGAAAAGAAATATTATTCTTTTTGTTATACTAATCATTTTGGGAGTGGCGGTTGTTTTGTTATTATCTGGGAAGTCTTTTTTGCAAAGCAGGCAATTGGAACGATTTGATTTTACGAATCCTTGTGATCGTCTTCTTGATACGGGAAATCAAGTCTGTAATGGTTATATTGCGATTAACAATGGGGGCTTAACTGGAATCGGATTGGGTAATAGTACTCAGAAATATTTATATTTACCTTATCCTTATACTGATTTTATTTTTGCAGTCATAGTAGAAGAGTTAGGTGCTTTGGTGGGGGTAGGCTTAGTTCTTGCTTATTTATATGTTTTATATCGTATCATCAAAATAGGAAAAGCAAGTTATACCAATCGTGGAGCGATTATTTGCTATGGTGTTGCTGCTTATATCTTTATTCATATTGCCGTTAATTTGATGGGCTTATTAGGATTAATGCCCATGACTGGGGTTCCTTTGCCTTTTGTTTGTTATGGGGGAAGTTTTACAGTTTGTTTGATGCTTGCTTTAACTTTTGTTCAACGCGTAAACATCGAAACAAAAATTCGTGAAGAAAAATTTAAAAAGTAGGAAAATTTAAAATTCAGAAAAAAATACAGCTGAAAAAAGAATTTTGCTCTAGGGGAATTTTGTTTTTTCCCTCTTTTTTTGGTCTGAATTTTAAAAATTGGCCATTTGCAAAAGTCTTTTTTCTTTGATAAAGTGCTAAACAGAAAGGAGGAGATGCAATATGACTTGGACCTATCGTCATCGAAAACAATTATTGATCGTATTTCTTATTTGTGGTGTTCTTGGAAGTTTTGGAACTTTTTTCCTTCTTCGAAAGACTCCTCAAAACGAGAAAAAAGAAGAAGAACTTGTCTTAAGTACTTCCGACGAAAAAGAGGAAGAAGAGAAGGAAGAAGAAAAGCAGGATGAGTTTTATCTTGTCGATATTAAAGGAGAAGTAAATGCTCCAGGGACTTATTCGGTAAAAGATGGAAGCAGGGTTATTGATGTGATTCGGTTAGCGGGGGATTTAACTGCTAATGCTGACACTTCCGTTATTAATTTATCGAAAAAAGTAGAAGATGAAATGGTAATTATTATTTATAGTCAAGAAGAAGTTGCTAACTTTGTTCAAACGAAAGAAATAGAACAGCAGAAGCAAGAAGAATGTCGGCAACCTCAAAGTTCAACTATTATCAATGATGCCTGTATTATAGAAGAAGCAGGAGAGAATGATACTTTAGGAAAGATATCTATTAATACTGCGACAAAAGAAGAACTTATGACTTTAAATGGGATCGGAGAAGCCAAAGCAGAAGCGATTATTAAATATCGTGATGAGATAGGATCTTTTCAGTCGATTGAGGAAATAAAAGAAGTATCAGGAATAGGGGAAGAACTTTTTGCTCAGATTAAGGAAAATATTACTACTTAAGTGGCCTTATATCATCCTATTTCTTACTAGTTGTCTTTTTGTAATTTTTTATTACAAGACCAATCTTTATTCAAAGTATCAAGGAACAGAAAAAGAAGTGACTGGAATTATTCAAGAAATTTCTTTTGATGGATCTTATCTTGCTATGACAATAAAAGGAAAAGAAAAAATAATGACTTCTTATTATGCCAAAACAGAAGAAGAGTTAATGTTACTAAAAAAAGAACTTTCTTTAGGAGATACCATACTTCTAAAAGGTGCATTTATTACCCCCAATACTACCAAAAATTTTAATTCGTTTTCCTACCAAAAATATTTAAAACAGAAGAAGATCTTTTATTGTATGCAAGTGGAGTCCATTACAAGAATTAAAAAGAATCAAAATATTCTATTAAAAATTCGAATGAGAATTAAAATGCATATTGATTCCTTTGATGAAGCAGCTTCTTATATTAATACTTTTGTGTTAGGCAATACAGATCAAGTAGAACAGGAGGTTTATGAAAATTTTCAAAAAATAGGTATTTCTCATCTTTTTGCCTTATCGGGTACACAAATTACATTTCTTGCAGACCTAATACAAAAGATATTAAAAAAAACCAAAAGAACAGAGATTCAAAGATTTTTAATTACTTTCTTGATTTTAATCTTATATTATCAAGTGATCGATCCTTGTGCAGCGATCGATCGGGCACTAGTCTTTTACTTTTTCTTTTCTTTGAATAAGATCTTTTATTTTCATATTTCTCCTTTCTATTTAATTCTGTTATCTTTAGCGGTTTTATTTTTCTGGCATCCCAATTATATTTTTGATATTGGTTTTCAGTATGCTACAGTGATATCAATTGGACTTATTTTATATAGTCAGGTTAAGAAAAAGGAACACCGTAAAATAACAGAACTTTTTTTTGTCTCTGGGATTAGCTTTTTTTGTAGTATTCCCATTTCTCTTTATCACTTTCATGCCATCAATCCGATGTCAATTATATATAATTTATTTTATGTACCGTATATTAATTTTCTTGTTTTTCCACTTGCTATGTTAACACTAGTCTTTCCTTTTTTAAGCCCTGTTTTAAATATTCTTACTTCTTTTTTAGAAAAGAGCGTTTCTTTGGTAGCTAATTTTTCGTTTGGAACCTTTCTTTTTCCAAGGATTCCTCTTATTTTTTATTTCCTTTATGGTATTTTCTTTTTTCTTCTTTTAGGATTGAAAAAGAAAAAAATCTGGATTTTCCTTTTTTCTCTTTTGCTTTTCTTTCATTATGTGATTCCGCGTTTTACTTTAGGGGATCGTATGTATATGTTAGATGTAGGACAAGGAGATTCCTTTTTGGTTGTTTCGGAAGGGAAAAGTATGTTAATTGATACGGGAGGAGTATTAACCTATGAAAAAGAAGACTGGGAAAAGGGAAAAGAAAAAACAGGAGGAGGAAAATATATTATTTCTTTTCTTTCTTCGCTTGGAATTTCGAAGCTTGATTTTCTTGTTTTAACCCATGGAGATGCCGATCATGTCAAAGAGGCATTGACTTTATTAAAAGAAATTCCTATTAAAAAAATCTATTATAATGAAGGAGAAATTTCTTCTTTAGAAAAAGAAATTATAACTTTAGGGAAAGAAAAAAAGACGAAAACCGAAGTACTACATCAAGATGAGATACTTTCCTTAGGTCAGTTTACTTTTCAAGCTCTTAGCAGAGATTTAAAAGAAGAAAACGCTAGTAGTTTAATTCTTTTGGGACAAATTGATAACTATAATCTTCTTTTTATGGGAGATGCGAGTAAAAAGAGTGAACAAGAAATGTTACAAGAATATGATCTTCCCGAAATTGATATTTTAAAGATAGGTCATCATGGTTCAAGAACAAGTAGTAGTAAAGAATTTGTGAAAAAAATCAAGCCTAAAGTAGGACTTATTTCGGCTGGGAAACAGAACCGTTTTCATCATCCTCATCCAGAGGTAGTAGAAGAATATGAAAAGCAAGGGACTCTTCTTTTTTCAACGATAGAAGATGGAATGGTAGAAATCGATTTTTCTCATCAAAAGATAAGAACCTATCAAGGAAAGGAATTGTCTTTTGCTAAAAAATAGCTTAAAATAAAAAAGAAAAGGAAGTGTTTCAATTGCAAAAAATTACGAATTTAGTAAAGAAAGAAAATCAATTAAAACTAAAACAAGCTTATATGGAAGCTTATCAAGATCCTTTATTTAAAGCCTATGTAGAAACACTTCCTCTTTCGGATGAAGTGTTAGCAGAATATACTTCGTCGATTGAAGATGCAGTTAAGGAGTTGAAAAATTGTAAACAGTGTCCAGGTTTAAAAGAGTGTCCTAATGACGTAAAAGGACATGTTTTAAGTGCTATGAAAAAAGAAGAGGGCTTAATTTTTTCTTATCTTCCTTGTTCGAAATTAAGGCGAAAAGAAAAGTCATTAGCTTATCAAAAAAATATTACTTGTTATGATTTACCGAAAGAGATTCGGGAAGCTTCTTTTCAAAAAATGGATAAAAGTGATAAAAAAAGATTTCCTATTATGGAGTATTTTACGGAATTTATAAAAGCCTATAAAAAAGGGGAAAGTCCGAAAGGAATTTATTTGCATGGATCTTTTGGGAGTGGGAAAACCTATATGATTGCAGCTTTATTCAATGAACTAGCGAAAAAAGATATTTCAAGTGTTTTAGTATATTATCCTGAGTTGCTTCGTTCTTTAAAATCTTCTTTTGGTTCAGATTATGAAGAAAAATATGAATATATAAAAAAAGCTCCTTTGCTTCTTTTGGATGATATTGGAGCGGAAAATACGACTGCTTGGAGTCGTGATGAAGTCTTAGGACCATTATTACAATATCGGATGGAAGAACATTTACCAACTTTTTTCACTTCTAATTTTACGTTAGCAGAATTAGAAAAAAACTTAAGTATTACTGCAAATGGAAGTGAACAAGTAAAAGCGAAAAGAATTATTGAGAGAATCAAACAATTAACGGTTGATCTTTCTTTAAATAGCAAAAACAGAAGAGAATGATTATTTCTTTTCTGTTACTTGGAGAATTTCTCCTTCTTGTAGGGTAGAACAAGAATAGGCCGGAAATTCAAAAATATAATAGGCTTTCCTTTTGGGAAAGAAAATTTTTTCTGTTTTTACATTACGATAAATTTTTAAAATTTTATAATCTTTATCGGTAAATACAATATCAACTCTCTGACAAAGAAAGCAAGTATTAATGCTTTTCTTTTTGGGGTAACATAATCCTTCGTTAATCGCTTGAAGATGAAAACGATAGCCCTTGATTCGATCTTTAAAAGTGGTTAGTACTTTGGTTTTCATTTTCTTTTTTCCTAGTTTAACAAAAACATACATGTTGGTCACCTGTTAATAATCATAACATAAAATAAGAAGAAAGAAAAGAAAGCCTAGAATAAAATGAGAATCTATGATATTATATCAAAGAGAAAGGAGTAGATACTATGAGTGGACATTCAAAATGGGCAACCATTCATCGTAAAAAAGGAGAGTTAGATGCAGCGAGAGGTAAAGTCTTTCAAAAGTTAGCGAAAGAGCTTTATGTGGCGGCAAAATCAGGTACTCCTGATGTTGATAGCAATCCAAGTTTAAGAATGGTTGTAGAAAAGGCAAAAGCGGCGAATATGCCAAAAGATAATATTCAAAAAGCGATTGATAAAGCCAAGGGCGCCAGCGAAGGAGAAAATTATGAAAGCATTCGCTATGAAGGATATGGCCCTTCTGGAATTGCTATTATGGTAGATTGTTTAACAGACAATCGAAATCGGACGGCTTCCCAAGTTCGTTCAACTTTTACGAAAAGGGGAGGAAACCTTGGAACGGATGGATCGGTTAGTTATTTATTTGAAAGAAAAGGAATTTTAGTGATTCCAAGTGATTACGATGAAGATGAAGTAATGATGTGTGCTTTAGATGCTGGAGCAAGTGATATGGAAACGGTAGATGGTACTTATGTTATTACTACTCCAGCGGATAAATTTATTGCTGTGAAAGATGCCCTTTCTTCTTTAGGGGTACAAGAGTTTTTAACTAGTGAAGTTACTTTTGTAGCCAAGAATGAAGTGGAAGTGGATGAAGAAACGAAAGAAAAAGTTTTAAGTCTAGTGGAACAATTAGAAGATCTTGATGATGTACAAAATGTATACTATAACTTAAAGGAAGATTAAAAGCTTCTTTTCTATGGGATAAAAGAAAGAGGAAGAAATATGTATGATTATATGATAGGACAAGTTACTGCTATTAAAGGAAATGCCATTGTTTTGGAAAATCAAAAAGTAGGGTACTTAATTTATACGCCAAATCCTTTCGCTTATGAAGAAGGAAAAGAATATAAAGTTTATCTTTATCAACAAATAAAAGAAGATGAACATAGTCTTTTTGGCTTTAAAACCGAGGAAGAGAAAGAATTATTTTTGCAATTGATCAGTGTGAAAGGATTGGGGCCGAAAATGGCTCTTCCTATATTGGCTACTGGTTCTATTGCGGGGATTAGTGATGCGATTGAAAGAGAAAATATTTTATACTTAAAGAAATTTCCTAAGATTGGCGAAAAGTTAGCCAAGCAAATGATTCTTGATCTAAAAGGAAAAATTCATATTGAAGGTGAGTTGGCCGAAGAGGAAAATACAAGCGAAGAATTGCGAGATGTTTTACTTGGCCTAGGTTATAAAGATAAAGAAATAAGAAGTGTGTTACCAAAGGTTGATACTTCTTTGAGTATTGAAGAACAAGTAAAAGCGGCTTTGAAGTTATTCTTAAAATAAAAAGAAAAGGATGGTGAAAGCATTGGAAGAACGTGTTGTTAGTAGTGAGGAGTTAACCGATGATGGGATTCTTGATAATAGTATTCGACCAGAGGTCTTAGATGAATATATAGGCCAAACGGAAGTAAAAGAAAATATAAGAGTGTTTATCGAAGCGGCGAAAATGCGGAAAGAACCTCTTGATCATGTTCTTCTCTATGGTCCTCCTGGTTTGGGAAAAACAACCCTTGCTTATATTATTGCAAGAGAATTAGGTGTTGGAATTAAAACAGCCAGCGGACCAAGTATTGAAAAGTCAGGCGATTTGGCCGCTGTTTTATCTACTTTGGAGCCTGGAGATGTCTTATTTATTGATGAAATTCACCGTATGCCTCGCTATATTGAAGAAATACTCTATCCTGCTATGGAAGATTTTACTCTTGATATTATTATTGGAAGTGAAGGCAATACCAGAAACATTAAAATTGATCTTCCTCCTTTTACTCTAGTAGGAGCGACAACCAGGGCTGGGGATTTATCAGCTCCGTTACGGGATCGGTTTGGGATTATTTCCAAGTTAAAGTTTTATAGTATTGAAGAATTAACGGAAATTATTAAGAGAACAAGTCGTGTTTTGGCAATGCCGATTCAAGAGGATGCTGCCAAAGAACTTGCCTCTAGAAGTAGAGGAACGCCACGGGTAGCGAATCGCCTTTTTAAGCGGGTTCGAGACTTTGCTTTAGTGGATGGAAAAGAAGAAATCGATGAAGAAATTACGGAAAAGGCTTTAGATCGTTTAAAGGTAGATAAAGATGGATTAGATGATACCGACCATCAATTATTAAAAGCAATTATTGAACGATTTAATGGTGGACCAGTAGGAGTAGAGTCCTTGGCAAGTAGTATTGGAGAAGAAGTAACTACAATCGAAGATGTTATTGAACCTTATCTATTACAAGAGGGATATTTGAAAAGGACAAGTCGTGGAAGATGTGTAACGGAAAAAGCATACAAGCACTTAGGAATTGAATATCAAAGCGGTTTATTTAGTGGACTTTTCGATATGAATTAGGGGGAAGAAAATGGAGTTAAAAGATTTTGATTATGAATTACCAGAAGATTTGATCGCTCAAGCACCCTTAGCTAGAAGAGATGAATCAAGATTAATGATTCTTTCAAAAGAAACAGGCGAAATTAAAGAAAAACATTTCTATGATATTATTGGTGAATTAGAAAAAGGAGATACCTTAGTATTAAACGATACCAAAGTATTGCCAGCTCGTCTCATTGGAGAAAAAGAAAAGACCAAAGCAGTCATGGAAGTTCTCCTTCTTAAGCAAGAAAAAGAAGATGAGTGGGAATGTTTGGTGAAACCGGCAAGAAGAATTCATATAGGAGAGGTCATTTCTTTTGGAAATGGAAAATTAAAAGCAGAATGTATTGCTCTAGGAGAAGAGGGCATTCGGCATTTTAAATTTTTATATCAAGGAATTTTTTATGAGATTTTAGAAGAATTGGGAACGATGCCTTTACCTCCTTATATTCATGAAAAATTAAAAGATAAAGATCGTTATCAAACGGTTTATGCAAAAGAGTTAGGAAGTGCTGCTGCTCCTACAGCAGGGCTTCATTTTACAAGAGAACTACTAGAAAGAATAAAAGAAAAAGGAGTCAATATTGTTACTATTACGCTACATGTGGGATTAGGAACTTTTCGACCAGTACAAGAAGAGAAAATAGAAGATCATAAAATGCATAGTGAATTTTATTCTGTTTCCGAAGAGACTGCGATAGTATTAAGAAAAACAAGGGAACAAGGGTATCGCGTTATTGCGGTAGGAACAACCTCTACTAGAACGTTAGAAACAATTTATCAAAAATATGGAACCTATCAAGCAGGAAGTGGCTGGACAAATATTTATATTTATCCAGGAAAAGAAGTCAAAAGTATTGACGGCTTAATTACCAACTTTCATCTTCCAAAATCAACTCTTATCATGTTAGTCTCTGCTATTGCAGGAAGAGAGAATATTCTTCATGCTTATAAAATGGCAGTTGATCATAAATATCGTTTTTTCTCTTTTGGAGATGCCATGTTCATTAAATAAAAAAATAGAAAGAATAGAACCTTTAAAAGTTTTGTTCTTTTTGTTTTAGTGTATTAAAAAGAATCGAAGAACAGAAAAGAAAGAAAATTTAAAAAGAAAAGAAAAATATTTTATTGAAGTTTTCCTTTTCTTTTGTGATACAATAAGTACATGGTGGTGATCAAAGTGGCAAAAGGGAAATATACTTATGAGCTTATGGGAGCAAGTTATGATCCTTATCAAAAGGGATCTTATCGTAATCAAGAGGTAATTCATTTAAAAGAAGTCTCTCTTAATACATTAGAAGAGATTGATGTTTTTACTTGTGATAAATCACAAATTAATTTTACGTCTTATTTGCCTGAGAGATACCAAGATAAAAATCATTTTTCGATTCGAGTAATTAACAATTACACGGATTCTAGTTATTTTGTTCGTACCATTTTTTCCCATCCTGAATTAAAGGAATTACTGGCGGGCATTAAAAGGGTGACAATTACTATCGATGGAAAACATAAAACCATCGCTCGGGTTCCTAGCACACCTCTTTCTCTTTCTTTATGGAGTAAAGTTGAACGAGCTTTAGAAGAAAAAGATCAAGATACATTAGATCGCTTTTATCATCCGAATAGTAATTATGCTTTTAAATTAAAAAGATATATGAATTCTCCTTTTTTCGAAGAAGAGTTTGGCGCTTTATCCGAATTACAAAAAGAATTTTTTGATTATCCCGTTTTTCGAAAAGCTTTTTTAAATCGAGAAAAAAAGTTTATGGCTACTCCTCGCAAAGTTACCCGTTTCACGATGGATTCTGATCTTGATCCAACTCTTTCTTATCAATTAAAACAAACGGTTCCTTTTCAAGCAGAATATGCTACCGTTCAAGCGGTAAATCAGCAAAATAATCAAACGGATCAAGAAGAGTTTTTAGGGGAAGAAGAATTGGAACAAGCTGGATACTTTGAAAAAACAGAAGCTAAGAAGCAAGAAAAGAATAAGAAGGGACATTATGGAAGATTACGATAAATATTTAGAGTATTTAGAATATCAGAAGCATTATTCTAATTATACGGTCGATAATTATAAAGAAGATATTGATGCTTATTTTGCGTATTTGAATCGAGAGGGGATTGATTATTTAAAAATAGAGTATAGTGATATTCGTCTTTATTTAATGTATTTAAAAGAAGAGAAAAAGGAGAAAGCTTCGACAATTGGTCGCCATTTAAGTGCCTTACGTAGTTTTTATCGCTATTTGGCTTCCATTGGGAAAGTGGATTCTAACTTGTTTTTGTTAATTTCTGCTCCAAAGAAAGAAAAAAATTTACCTCGTTATTTTGAGTATAATGAATTAGAAGAACTTTTTGCCGTTCCTGATTTAACAACTGCCTTGGGACAACGAGATCGTCTTATTTTAGAACTTTTATATGCAACAGGGATTCGGGTAGGAGAACTTGTGAATATTGATTTACGCGATATTAATCGTGATCAACAACAAATTTTAATTCGTTCCGGTAAAGGAAATAAAGATAGAATTGTTCTTTATGGGGAATATGCCAAGGAAATTTTGGATCTTTATTTAAAAGAAGGTTATCAAGAATTAAAAAAAGGGGAAGAAAAGGCTTTGATTTTAAATAATCAAGGAAGAAGAATTACAACCAGAGGAGTACGCTATTTGCTTACCAATTTAATCCATAAAACTTCCTTACATAAAAATATTTCACCCCATATGATTCGTCATTCTTTTGCAACGCATCTTTTAAATGAAGGCTGTGATATATTATCCGTTCAAGAATTATTGGGACATGCTAGTATTTCATCGACTCAAATTTATACTCATGTAACGACAGAACGCTTAAAAGAAGTGTATCGTGATGCTTTTCCAAGAGCTAAGAAAGGGGGGAATAAAAATGAATTATGATAAAGTTTGTACGGAAATACTTGAGAAAATAAAAACAGAAGAAAAGAAACCAACCCTTTTATTACAAGCTTGTTGTGCTCCTTGTTCTTCTGCTGTTTTAGAGCGTCTTGCTTCCTTTTTTTCGATTTCGATGTTCTTTTATAATCCTAATATTACCGAAGAAAGAGAATATGAAAAACGAAAAGAAGAGTTGCAAAAGTTTTTGTCTTTGAAATATCCCATGATTACTCTATTGAATTGCCCTTATGAAAAAGAAGCGTTTCTTTTGAAAACCAAAGGCTTAGAAAAAGAGAAAGAAGGGGGAAAACGGTGTTATGCATGTTATTCTTTGCGCCTTGAAAAGGCGGCTTTGGTAGCGAAAGAACATCATTTTGATTATTTTGGAACCACTCTTTCCATTAGTCCTTATAAAAATAGCAAATGGTTAAATGAAATAGGGGAAGAGTTAGCGAAAAAATATCAGGTCAGCTATTTATATGCGGATTTTAAAAAGAAAAATGGTTATAAACGCAGTATCGAATTATCTCATCTTTATCATTTATATAGACAAGATTATTGTGGATGTGTCTATTCTAAAATAGAAAGAGAACAGAAAAAAAGAGAAGAAAGTTTGGCTCACTAGCTTTCTTCTTTTTCTACTCCTTCTAAATCAAAGGGTGGAATAAAGGATTCACTACAAGTACCGCCTTCTTGCATATAAGCATTTTTAATACCTAGGTCAAGGGCATAATTGATTACATCGTTATATTCCTCTTCACAAACTGTTTCATTTAAGAAAGGGTAATCTTTCATATAATTAACCGGTGTATACTGATTCATAATACTAAGATAGATATTATCTTGGTATTTTTGATATAAGAAATGAATAATTTTTTTCGTATCATCACCCTTAGTAGGTAATACTAAGCATCTAACAATAATCCCTTTTGTCATTATTCCATCTTTATTAAATTTATTTTTACCAGTTTGTCTATACATTTCATCAAGGGCTTTCCTTGTCACTTCAAAATAATTAGAACATTTTGATAAGGTTTCTCCTAACGTATTATCGTAATATTTAAAATCGGTTAAATAAATATCTATATATCCTTTTAATCGTTTTAAAGTTTCAACACTTTCATAACCACTCGTATTATAAACAATCGGGATGGATAATCCTTTTTTTCTTGCTTCTTTGATCGCTTCTATAATACTAGGGACAAAGTGGGTAGGGGTCACTAAGTTAATGTTATTCGCTTTCTTTTTTTCTAGTTCTAGTATCATTTCGGAAAGACGGTCAATCGTAATCTCTTTCCCAAAATTCTTAAGAGAAATTTCTTGATTTTGACAATAGCAACACTTTAAATTACAACCACTAAAAAAGATGGTACCACTACCGTTTTCACCCGAAATAGAAGGCTCTTCAAAATAGTGTAGGGCACTTCTCGCTACTTTTAAAGTGGCACTTTCCTTACAATAACCTAATTTTTGATAACGATTCTGATGACACTTTCTAGGGCAAAGTGTACAGTCAAGATATTCTTTTAACATTTCTTTCACCTTTGTTTATCCTATAGAAGAAAAGGTGTTTTGTCAATGTTTACAAAACAATCTTTTATAGTTTATAATATAATATAAGTGGAAAGAAGGGATCAAATTGAAGTATTATTGTATAGGAATTAAAGGAACTGGTATGAGTACTCTTGCTCAAATGTTATCTGATATGGGTTATGAAGTGAGTGGTTATGATGATGCGAAAGATTATAAATTTACACAGAAAGGATTAGAAGATCGACATATTCCTATTTATTATGACAGCACGCACGATATTCCAAAGGATACGATTGTAACCTTTTCAAAAGCATTTCAAGAAGATCATAAAGAGATTCAACGAGTAAAAAAGTTAGGGTTAACCATAAAGCCATATAATGAGATTGTAGGGGATTTAACCAAAGAATTTGAAACCATTTCGGTTTGTGGAACGCATGGGAAAACAACCACGACCTCGATGATAAAACATTTATTAGAAAAAACCATTGGTTGTAATTATTTTATTGGGGATGGAAGTGGTCATATTGATCGGAAAAATAAAATTTTAGTGATTGAATCAGATGAATTTAACCGTCATTTTTTAGCTTATCATCCTAAGACAGCAGTCATTACTTGTATTGAATTAGAACATACCGAAATTTATAAAGATTTAGAAGATATGATTCAAACCTTTGAAACTTTTGCTAATAAAGCTGAACATGTCATTGCCAATGGAGATGATCAAAACATTCGCCAAATCACTTTTAAAAATGAAGTAGTCTATTATGGGGAAAACGAAGAGAATGATTATGTGATCAAAGAAATTAAACAAGATACGAAAGGATCTCAATTTACTTTATATCAACAGAAAAAATGCTTAGGAGAATTTTATATTCCCTTATATGGTCATCATAATATTATGAATGCTACCGCTGCTATTATTACCGCTTTAGAGCAAGGATTATCTTTAAAAGAGATAAAAGAAAACTTAAAAACTTTTCAAAATGCCAAAAGAAGATTTGCGATTGAAAGAGTAGGGTCTGCTATTATTTTGGATGATTATGCGCATCATCCAACCGAAATAAAGACAACGTTAGAAGCGGTTCGACAAAAGTTTCCGGATAAGAAAATTACTGTTGTATTCCGACCAAATACTTATTCTAGAACGGCAGCTTTTAAGAAAGAATTTGCTGAAGCCTTAAGTAAAGCCGATAAAGCTTTTATTACTCCAATTTTATGTGATCGCGAAAACCCCAAAGATTATCCACCAATTAAAAGTGAAGATGTGATCGCTCTTGTTAAAGGGGGAGAGTTGATTGATGAAAATTCTATGGAAAAATTACTTCCTTATAAAGATAGTGTTGTTTGTTTCTTAGGTTGTGCTACTGTAGCAAGAATGATTGCAAAATGGAAAGAAATATTACAAAAAGAGGCAAAGGAAGAAACGAAAAGTTCCTAAAAATTATTTGGAAAAGTGACAGTTTTATGCTATTACATTCAAAAAACATAAATAAAAAACAAGTTTTTGATAAAAGGACAAAAAGGCCCCTTACCCCATAAAATCATGTAGTTCACTTAGTATAATAATTGTCTATTAGTAAATACAAGGATAGATGAAATTAGATTTCTACCATTAGTAGTTAGATAATATTTATTTTTTCTAGCTACTTTTTTAATGATTCCATGACATTTAAGTTTATATAATAACCTAGTAGTTTTGTTAATTATATACTTAGAATCACTTTCATAAAATATTTCTTTCCTAATAGATTTATTAGTAAATCCATTTATTAAATATTTTCCATTCGAAATGACTTGTAATAATTTAAGCGTTTCGTTATTCAATAAATTAAATCCAGTAATAGTTCTATTATTTACTTCAATTTTTTCAGATACATTTTTAATTTCTTTTAAGGTAGGCTTTTCTAAATCAATGTCTGGTAGTGCGTCAATGTATCTTTTAGTAATAGATTTACTAATCCCTACATATCTATAAAGATTAGATATACTTTTACCCATAGGTTACCCATTCTTTGATAGTCTCTAGTTTTTCATGTTCAATGATAACTTCTTTTTCTTTCATAACTTTAAAATCTCTAGGATTATTAATGGTTACTTCAATTCTTAAATTGTTTCCCTTATCGTACATTTTAATTTAATTATTATTAATTTTAAATTTTATTCGGTAACCTTGATACCTGTGTCTTAAATCAGAAACAATTTCGCCTTTAGTAAACTTATGAATTCTAGAAATATTTCTACCAAAGAATGAATAAATATCTTCACTACTAAATGAAAAATATGTAGTTTCAACCAGTGTCTTATAAATATTTTCTAAATCTTGTCTAGATTTAAAATTAATGTCGGTCGCAAACTCACATTGATCAATACACCAGTAGTATGAGGCAGAAAAAATTTTATTAATGTTTGGTAAAAGAGGGTTTATTTGATTTATTAAATAATCAAATGAATTGGAAATTTTTTGATTTAAAATATTATTAGCTAATTTTTGTGCTTTATCAAAATCTTCTATTAAGAGAACGAATTGTTATACATTTCATATTTAACATTATTTTTATCCAAAATTTTAGACAAATATTCTCGACCGTTAATATAAATTTGAACATTATAAGGAAACCAAGTTTGAATTTTCAAATACATTAAACCAAACTTTTCATCGTTGTAATAAAAATAGTAGTGTTTACATTTAGTTGGTCTCGAAGTGACTTCTAACTTTTGTGTTTCACGGTTTGGTTTAACAGTCATAGTATTACATATTTCAACGGCAGATAAAGCGGCAATTAAACCTATTTTGTTTTCTTTTTTATCTAATTCATTCATCACAATCTCGTTTTTATCAATTTTACCAGAATTAAGATAAATAGTTGTACAGTTATTATTTTTAATGTAATCATCAATATGATCACATAACAATTTCGTTTGAGATAAAGCAAACTTATCAAAATCTTTTAACTTCACATTATTTTGAATTAAATAATATAGAAATTGACGGTAATTACATAGTTGTAAAATATAGCCATTAATAATCATTCTGTCAAAAGTTTCCAAAACCCCATTGATTTTTTCTTTATTTTTTGTATTATATTCATTGCAAACCTCCTTGGTAGTTATGTCTTTGTAAACATGGAACAAAGGAGAAATCCCGAGATTCCGACATTTAGTAGCATAGACTACATTGCGACACAGATCGCTTATATATTGAGTGTGCTTAAGAGCACGTAACAGTTATTATACTGTTTTGGCAAACTATTTCAAGTGAGGTTTGCTTTTTTTGTTATTTTAAGTTGGTTAGGGTGCGGACAAAGTCTGCCGTATGATATAAATACCTTTCAAGAGTTAAATGATCCAAACTATATAACAGAAGGATTGTATTCTAATATTGATGAAGATGGAACTACTTATTATTATCGTGGAAATATAAAGAATAATAACTTACAATTCGGAACATATGAGGAAGATTATTATATTTATCACGGAAATAATGAAAGTTATTATCAAAGCCAGGAAAGTTGTGAAGAGGCAAAGAATAACACTTGTACTCCCGTAAAGTTAGCGTCAACTGGGGATAAGATGTACTGGAAGATTGTAAGAGTGAATGGAGATGGTAGTTTAAGATTAATTTATAATGGAATAAGTGCTACTCCTGATAGTAGTGATTTGGCTCATTCTTATTCCATAGGAGTGACTCCTTACAACTTATCGTGGAATGATCCAAAATATACAGGATATACTTATGATAATGGAACAGATAGTTTTATGAAAAGAGAAGTCGATACATGGTATCAAAATACCTTAGGAAAGAGCAATTATGATAGAATGGTAACAAGTGGTAGATTCTGTAGTGATAGTAGTGGTTATTAAGAAGGAAGTTTTTACAATTTTTCAACGGATATATTTCCAGACGGAAGTTATTTATATGCCAGTATGGGAGAACGCTTAGCTAACTTTGCAAGGGGGATGAAATGATCGTGGCGTGTAGTGTTTTGCCTTAATTTAAGATATAAGTTTAAGAATAAAATGGCTAGAGATTTCTAAGTCATTTTATTGTGCTATTTTTTCTTTTTCAAAACGGATAATTGTTCTTTCCAAGTAGTAAGTAATCCTCCTAATAAAATAATACTGTCAAAAAGAAGGTAAGGGGAAAATAAATAAGTAAGGCGATTGAAAATAAGAAAGCCTGATATTTTTCTTACAATCAGCATAAAAGGGTATTCGTAGCTGCTTCCATATTTCAAAGAGGTTCCAAATAAGATCATGAGGAAGCCAAGAAGGGTACAGAGATTGCTTAAGATTAGGGCAAAAGTAAGGGTTTTATTTTGCTTTTCTTTTTGATCAATGGAATCAAAGGGTATAAATAATAGGAGTAGAAGTGGTGTCATGGTATAGAGGGAAAAGAGAAGGGTTCCTTTTAAAATGGTAGGAAGATTTGTCGTGAAGAGTGGTTTTAAATAGCTTAGAGTAATAAATTGGAAGTTACCGATGAAATGAATGAGAAAAAGAGGAACAAAGAAAAGAAAAAGAAGAAAGGCGAGGGAAGTAACGCTAGAAATATTACGATTAGAGATAATAAGGATAAGTAGAAATAATAGAAGAAAAAGAGAAAAATAACTTCCTTGGGGTAGATAATGCATTTGAACAAAGTCTATGGTTTTATTTAAGATTAGAAAAATAAAGTAGCTTAACAAAAAGAGAAGAAGAAAGGCAAGTGGTTTTTTGATCTTTGAGGGAATGGTTATTTTTTGGGTTCTTAGCTTTAAAAGTATTTGGAAAAGAATAAGATTTAATATAATTCCTAGTAGACAAGATAAAATGGTATTATCTTGACTGGTTAAGATAATCTTTCTTCCGTAAAAAAGAAAGAAGAAGTGACTAAGGAAAAAAGTGTAACAAAAAAGTGGTAATAGGCCGATCTTTCTGATTTTTGTTTCTTTCATGATTGACCTCCTTGAAAAGATAATGATAGCTTAAGATCAAGTTTACTCGTTTGATAGATTTCGTCTAAGTTTTGTTTTTCCCCTAATTTTAAATATAAAATATTTTTAAGAGGAGTGGTGCTGACATTTTCTGTTTGCTCCTTTTGAACAAAAGTTTTTATTTCTTCTTCTAAAATCTCTTCTATTTTCTTTTTGGCTTCTTTTTCTTTTTCTTTTGGTAATTCATCACTTTCAAGTGATCCTGTTATAGTAATAGAAAAAGTGTTTTCTTTCCAAGAAATATGACAGTTGAGATGCAAAAGATGAATAAAATAAGATTGTTGATCTAAAGAGATTGTTTGATAGTATTCTGTTATTTGATTGCTGAGTAGATAGCTTATTTTACTAAAGGAATGATTGTATGTAAGATCTTTTCCTAATAAAAACATGCCATTGGTTTTTAAGGTGTTATCTTCTAAGATAACGCTTGGAATAGAAGCGCTGTATTCGGGATCATAATCATGGGCATTGATGTCATCAAAGGTAAGAAGGGTTGTGGTTCCGCTTTCTTTTTGTTCTCTTCGAATGAATTCTTTTAGATCGGTTGGATCTTGATATTGTTTTAGAATTGAAGAAAGAGGAGAAGGAGTTTCTAAGAGTAAATAATCTCCTTGTTGTAGTTTGTCTTTTAAAAAAGGAAATAATTTTTGATATTGGTTGTTCTCTAAAAGAGAAGAGTGAAGGAGCATGAGGGTAAGATGATGATAATAGGCTCTTTTGTTGTGAAGCATTTCGCCTTTTTGAAAGGCTTCTTCTAAACTTTGTCCGGTTACATGATAGATTGTGTGTTTCTTGGTGGTTTCTGTTTCTTGTTTTTCTTCTTTCACTACAGCTAGATATAAATGATAAGTATCGTCTTGCTTTTCTATTCCTATCCCATCGATAAAGGCAAGTTTATTAATTTCATTGTACTGGCCACAGCCTCCTAAAAAGAATAGGCTGATGAAAAGAAATATTATTTTTTTCATTTTTTTTCACGCTCTCTTTCTCGAACTTTATTTTTGGTTAATAAGGGATTTCTTTTCCGAATCTTTTTGTTTTTGGATTTAATGAGGGAATCGCCTAATTCTTCTTTGACAAGGGGAGAAATGGGGGCAAAATAAGGTAGGTTTAAAGTGGTGGTGGTTGTAAGACTTGCTAGAAGAAAAATAGCTCCCCAAAAAATGCCAAAGATACCAAAAAACATTGCTAGAAACATCATGATAAAACGAAGCCAACGTAAGGAAGAAATCATTTCTTGGGAAGTAAAAGCAAGGCCTGAAATAGCAGAGATTGAAATAACTATAATCATGATGGGGGAGATGATTCCTGCCGATACGGCGGCATCTCCTAGAATTAAGCCTCCTAAAATAGAGACAGCACTTCCCATGGAAGCGGGTTTTCGAATATCACTTTCTCTTAAAATTTCAAAAGAAATACTCATAAATAAGGCTTCGGTTAAAGCGGAAAAAGGAACACTTTCTCGTTGGGCGGCAAAATTGAGTAAGAGATCAAAGGGAAGCATATCTTGATTATGGGTAGTAAGTGCTATATAAAGAGCGGGGGTAAAGATGGCAATAAGAAAAGCCAGAAGGCGGATGATGCGAAGGAAGGAGATATGAAAAGAACGTTGATAATAATCGTCTGGGCTATGCAGGTAATCAACAAAGAAAGTAGGAGTAATTAAGGCAAAAGGAGAGTTGTCCGTAATAATTACAATTTTTCCTTCTAACAAAGCTTGGGCTGCTCGATCGGGACGTTCTGTCGCTAGTACGGTAGGAAACAAGAAATTATGTTTTTCTTCCAAATACCTTTTTAAAGAACCACTATCGAAAACCCCATCTACATTGATTCTTTCTAACTTTTTCTTAACGGTTTCCACATTTTCTTTTAAAGCAATATCATTCATATAAAGAATTCCGGTTTTTACTCTTGATTCCTTTCCTAGAAATAAAGTTTCCATAAAGCAATGTTCACAACGAAGTCTTCTTCTGATTAGGCCTAAGTTGGTATTAAAGTTTTCATTGAAAGCATCTTTGCTCCCTCGGATCGTACTTTCACTGTTTGCTTCTCCAATTCCTCGATCAAGAGAGGCTTTCGCTTCAATGGCAATTCCTTTTTCTTCTTCGTAGATTAAAAGAGCAAAACCTTTACAGACAAAATCTATCATTTGATCCAGATCTTTTACTTTGATAACAGAATTATCGGGAAGAAAGTTATACAACAAGAATTCTTCATTTTCTTTGGTTAAGGAAAGATTGGTTAAGCGATCTAAAATATATTCATTAATAAAACTGGAGTTGCATAATACCTCATTTTGAACAAGATAAATCGTACATTCCCCAATTTGAAAATCGCGGATAATGAGATCCGAGGCATTTCCAAAAGCTTCTTTGATTTTTTTTATTGTTTCCACTTGTATCACCTTATTCTTAGTATGGACGAAAGAGACGAAAAACATTATAATAAATACAAAAGAAAGAGGAAGATAGTATGGAAAGGAAAGAAAAAACGAAACGGATGGGAGAAGTGATTGGTTATGATCATTTTGGACGCGGAATTATCAAACAAGAAGGAAAAGTTGTTTTTGTACCTCATGTAAAAAAAGGTGATACTGTTTCTTATATTATGGTGAAAGAAAAGAAGCATTATGCGATCGGCCGAACTATTTTCGAAGAAAAAACGCTTTGTCCTTCTTATCAGGAGTGTGGAGGTTGTCAGATTTTACATCTTTCTTATCCAGAACAATTAGCTTTTAAGCAAGAAAAAGTAAAGAATATCTTGGAACATTATACGAAATATTCTTATGAAAAAGAAATTCCGATTTTAAAAACGGAGCCTTTTTTCTATCGAAATAAAGTGATTCTTCATATTAAGGGAAAAGAGATTGGCTTCTACCAAGAGGAAACAAATAAAATTGTTCCTTTTTCTACTTGTCTTTTGTTAAAGAAAAAAATGCTTGAGGTTATTGCGTCTATCCGTTTCTTTTTACAGAAAGAACAAGGCTTAACGGAAGCGATGATTCGAGTGTTAGAAGATCAAGTGTTGCTTTCTCTTAAGGGAACCCTATCAAAGAAGAAAATTAGTTCTTTCTTTCTTCCGCTTTGTGATATTCTTTTTTATAATGAGGAGGCCCTTACGAAAAAGACACAATTAGAGGTTAAGATTTTTGATACTCTTTTTGTGGTTTCGAAAGATTCTTTCTTTCAAGTGAATGATCTTGGGTTAAAGAAAATTTATCAGACGGTAATTGACTTTGTGAAAGATACGAAACGGGGGATTGCTTTTGATTTATATTGTGGAACCGGAACATTATCACTTTTAATTGCTCCTTATGAAAAAGAAGTTTATGGGGTGGAATTATCGAAAGAGGCAATTCGAAATGCGAATGTTTCAAAGAAGAGAAATAACATCGAAAATGTTTCTTTTTTTGCTCAAGATACTGGAGTGTTTTTGAGTCAAAATAAAAAGACACCCGATCTTATTCTTGTCGATCCCCCAAGAGCAGGTCTTTCAAAGAAAGTTCGTCAGCAGATGAAAGAGTGTTCTCCCAAATATATTCTCTATGTTTCGTGTGATCCTTTGACTTTAGCAAGAGATCTAGAAGAGTTTCGAGAGAGTTACCAGCTTGAAAATATGGTAGCCATTGATGAGTTTCCAAATACTTATCATATGGAATGTGTTGCTTTATTAATGCGAAAAGAATAACAAAGAGGTTTCATTGACTTTTGGGGAAAGAAATGGTATATTTATTACGAAAAAATGCTGTTTATGGCATAAATTCGTAATGAAGGATATAGGATGGAAATAAAAAGAGACTACTATTTAAATAAGTTAATAAGTAAAAAGAATAATCGTTTAATTAAAATTATTACTGGAATCAGAAGATGTGGAAAATCTTATTTATTAAATACTATTTTTACGAATTATTTATTACAGAATGGGGTAAAACAAGATCATATTGTTTTTGTCGCTTTAGATGATATTTCAAATGAGGAGTTATTAGATCCTCATAAATTAAATGATTATATTAGAGACCAACGCAAAGATAAGGATATGTATTATGTTCTTTTGGATGAAATTCAATTAGTAGATAAATTTGTTCCTCTTTTAAATGGTCTCCTTCGCTTAGATAATGTTGATATTTATGTCACTGGTGGTAATTCTAAATTTTTATCAAGTGATATTGTAACGGAGTTTAGAGGTAGGGGTGATGAAATCAGAGTTTATCCGCTTTCTTTTTCTGAGTTTCTGTCAGTTTATGATGGTAGTAAGTATGAGGCTTGGAAAGAATATATCTCTTATGGAGGATTACCTCTTGTTCTTTTACAGAAAACATCAGAAGATAAGGTAAGTTATTTAAATAGTCAACAGAAAAATGTATATTTAAACGATGTGATTGAAAGAAATAAAGTAAACAATGATAAGGAATTATATGAACTTGTAGAAATATTGGCTTCTGGCCTTGGCTCTTTAACCAATCCTTTAAAATTATATAATACGTTTAAAAGCAGGAACAAAGAAAGTACCGTTACCGATAAAACAATATATTCTTACTTACAATATTTAGAAGAAGCTTTTTTGATTGAAAAAGCAGTAAGATATGATATTAAAGAAAAGCAATACATTGAAACTCCATATAAATATTATTTTACCGATCTTGGAATACGCAATTCCTTTCTTGGCTTTCGCCAAATAGAAGAAAGTCATATTATGGAAAATGTGATATTTAATGAGCTAAAAAGACGAGGTTATAATGTTGATGTTGGAGTGGTAGAAGTAAGAGAAAAAGATTCTCGAAAAAGAGTGGAAATCGATTTTGTTGTCAATAAAGGGTATGATCGATAATCGATATTATATTCAATCGGCTTTAAACATAGATAATGAAGAGAAAAAAGACCAAGAATTAAGGCCCTTATTAAATGTAAATGACTTTTTTAAAAAAATTATTATTATCAATAGCGATATTCCGAAATATAAAAATGAGGAAGGAATTCTTATTATAGGAATTTATGACTTTTTATTGAATGAAAATAGTTTAGAATTTTAAGAAAAAAGCAAGAAAAAGAGATCAAGATTGAAAAAGGGAGTGGTTTTTTCCTATCAACCGGAAGGGATCTTTTTCTTTTCAAAGAGAACAGAAGATAGTATAATGAAGAGGAGGAGAAAGATATGGAAGAATTATTTCAGAAATTAAAAATTACACCCAAAAATTTAACTCTTTATAATATTGCTTTTTCTCATTCTTCTTATGCGAATGAACATCGCGCTAAGAAAGATTATGAGCGTTTAGAGTTTTTAGGAGATGCGGTCGTCGATTTGGTGGTGGCGGATTATCTTTATAATAATGAGCAAGAAAATGAAGGGGAGATGACAAAGGTAAGAGCTAGTTATGTTTGTGAAAATGCTCTTTATGAATATTCTACTTCGCTTGGACTTCAACGATATCTTAAAGTAGGACATGGGGAAGAACATGCTGGGGGAAAATATAAGAAAGCGATTGTGGCGGATATTTTTGAGGCTTTAGTAGGAGCGATTTATGTGGATCTTGGTTATGCGACGGTTCGAAGGGTTGTTTTAAATATTATTGTTCCTTATATTAAGGATCCGAAAGTAACATTTTTTCAAGATTACAAATCGGCTTTACAAGAGGCGGTTCAAACGGATAAGAGAAGTCTTTATTATGATCTAGTGAAAGAAGAAGGGCCATCTCATCAAAAAACATTTACGATGGAAGTAAAAATCGATGGAATCGTTTATGGGAGAGGTGTTGGCAGTAGTAAGAAAGAAGCAGAGCAGGAAGCGGCTAAGAATGCTTTGGAAAAGTTAGCTTAAAATAAGGGGGAAAATATGACGGAAAAATCATTAAAATTATATCGTTTTGTATTAAAAACGTTAGTAGCAGAAGCAGAAGCGAATTATCAGGAAAGAAACCTTTTTGTGCAATTTTTGCTTTTCAATTATCCGGATTATGTACAGGATCCCTATGTTTTTTATCAAGTGACACAATTGGCGGAATCTTTGGAAGTGGGTGCTCAAGTGTTAGGAGAGCTTTCTTTGCGGTTGGAGGAGTCTTTTGAGCAAGAAAAGGAATTTGTCGAAGAACCTTATTTAAGGGCTTCTTTGCAAATGATGAATTATTCTATTGCTCAAGAAAAATATTTTCGACATGTTCAAGATTATCAATTGTTAAAGTTGCATCCTCTTTCTAATCTGATTCCTTTTGCTTTTGAAGCAGCCAAAGAAAAAGAAGGACAATTACACAATGAATTGGAAGAAGAGAAGCAGAAGATTAAGCAATATTTGCCAAAAAAGAAGAAATGAGGTATAATACTGTTCGTTTGCTACGTTAGGAAAGAAAGGAGTTTATATGAGTAAAATAAAAATATTTAGTCTCGGTGGCTTAAATGAAAACGGCAAAAATATGTATGTTGTCGAAGTGGATAAAAAGATTTATGTTTTTGATGCCGGACTAAAATATGATAATGAACGTAATTTGGGAATTGATTATATTATTCCTAATTTTGATTATTTAGTGAAAAACAAAAAGAGAATTCAAGGAATCTTTTTAACGCATGGACATGAAAGTAATATGGGAGCGATTCCTGATATGGCAAAGCGTTTAAAAGGGGTTTCTGTTTATGGGACGAAATTAACCTTAGAGATTTTGCGAATGGATATGACGGAAGAAGAAATGAAATGTATTCATTTTCATGAAATCAAACCCCATTGTAAGTTGGATTTTAAAACCGAAACTATCTTTACTATTGGCATGACGCATTCGATTCCGGATGCTATTTGTTACGTTTTAAATACAAAAGCTGGAGCGATTGTCTATACGGGAGATTTTACTTTTGATCATGCGATGACGGGAATTTATAAGACCGATATTGGGCGTCTTGCTTATGTAGGAAAACAAGGGGTTCTTTGTTTGATGGCTGAGTCATTATATGCGGAACGTCCTGGATATACCGCGCCGAATAATCGGGTAGAGGATTTTATTCGAACTGTTCTTGCTAAGAATGAAAACCGTATTATTGCAACCGTCTTTCCGGCTCATATTTATCGTATTCAAGAAATCTTTAATGAAGTATCGAAGACGCATCGTAAAATTGTTATTATGGGCAAGAGTCTACAAAATTTAATTCATTATGCTTTAAATCATCATTATTTAAAATTGGATAAAAGAGTGATTGGTGATTTAAGTAATCTAGAAGATAAAAATGCGGTTGTATTGATTTCGGATGAAAAAGAAAAACCTTTTGCGAACTTAGAGAGGATTTTAAGAGGCTTTGATAAATATATTAAGTTGAAAAAAACGGATACGATCTTTATCACAGAGCCAGCCTATGAAGGGATCGAAAAGCGTCTTTCTTACGTTATGGATGAAATTGCTATGCAAGGTGTTAATGCCGTAAGTTTGTCCAGCAAAAAACATCTTCTTCATCATGCTTCGAGTGAGGATTTAAAGCTTTTGATTAACATTTTACAACCAAAATATTATTTTCCGGTGAAGGGAGAGTATCGGCATCAATTTGCGAATGCGGAAATAGCGGAAAGTCTTGGTATTCCCAAAGAAAACATTTTATTAAAACAAAATGGTGATGTAGTAACCTTTGAAAATGGTAATTTGGTTGATACGAAAGAGCATATTGAAACGGATGAAATCTTAATTGATGGCAAAAGTTCTGGCGATATTGGGGATCTTGTTTTAAAAGATCGGGAAATGTTAGGAGAAAATGGAATTGTGATTATCAGTTGTACGTTGGATCGTGATACCAAAGAAATCTTATCCGGTCCTGAAGTTTTAACCCGTGGTTTTATTTATGTCAAAGAAAATCTTGATGTGATTGAAGAAATTAAAAATATGACCAAAGAAGTTCTTGAGCATAATATTGAAGTTGGTAGCAAACGGGTAGATTATGCTAAGATCAAGAATGAAGTACGAGAGGCCTTAGGCAAATACTTCTATAAAACCATGGAATCAAAGCCCATGATTATTACTGTGATCCAAGAAGTTTAAAGAGAAAAAATTCTCTTTTTTGTTATGGAGGAAAAAGCTTTGTCATAGATTAAACTAGAGGTGAAAAAGCATGAAGAAGAAGATCTTAGAAGCTTCGATCGCTTGTCTTTTCGTGCTGTTTAGTTTCTATTATACCGAGAAAGCAATTCACATTGTGGAGCAAAAAGATCCCATTATGAAACAGATTTTAAAAGAAAAAGAGAAGAAGGAAGAAACTTCGGTTGATGCTGTTTTAAACGATCAATTTCTTTTGCCTGGTTATAATGGTTATATGGTGGATGTAGAAGCTTCTTTTTCTAAGATGAAGCGTTATGGAAGTTATAATGAAAATTTATATGTCTTTGAAGAGGTAGAACCTACGATTTCTATCGAAGATTACTATGATAAATATATTTCAAGTGGGAATGGTCTTACCAATACGATTGCTTTTATTTTTGTAATTAAAGAGGGGATGGAAGTGGATGAAATAAAAACTGTTTTAGATCAGAATAATGTAAGAGGAACTTTTTTTGTCGATGGTGTTTGGTTGGAGCAAAAGAAAGATGAAGTATATCAATTGGTCGATGATTTTCATGAGGTGGAAATTTTAAGTTATGATGGGGGTTATGATCCCTTGTTATTTACAGGAGTTTTAGACCAATTGCAGCTGCTTACCAATCAAAAGGGAAAATACTGTTATGCCGAATATGATCAAAAAGAAATATTAGAACTTTGTGAAAAAGAGAAGATGCATACAATTATTCCAACGTTAAGAGTAGAAAAGAATTTTTATCAGACTGTGAAAGGAAAAGTAGGGGCAGGTTATATTATTGAAGTTGAGAATACCAAAGAAAATAGAAAAGAATTAGGGGTTGTAATCAATTATTTAAAACAAAGAGGTTATCAATTAGACACGTTAGATCATTTGTTGTCAGAGGCAAGAGATTTTGAAAAATAAAGAAATTTGTTTGACAAAGTTATATTTTGTAGTACAATGAAGTTGTAGGAAGAAATACATTTGAGTAGAGGATAAGATAAAAAGACGATCTTAGTGAAAGAGACTTCATGGTGGGTGAGAATGAAGAAGATCCTTTTTGTTACTCCCTTTACGAGTAGGGTTAGATAAAGTAACCCCGGGTCATTCCGTTAAAAGAAAAAAAGTGAAAAAGAGGATGGTACCGTGTTTATGCACTCCTACTAGTGATATTGCTAGTAGGAGTTTTTTATAAGGAGAAAGAAATGAAAAAAAGTAAAAAAGAGCTTGTCAATATTAAAGAATTTATGGCTAATTGGCTACAGACCCCTTATCAAGAGCGGGGATATAGTAAAAAAGTAGAAGATCAGATTCGGAAGATGGAGAAGTGGAAGAGTAAGTTAGAAGAAAAGAAGAATTCTGGTATTCCTTTTACGGCAGATGATCTGATTATAGAAAAAAGAATTCAGAAAATGGAACATAAACTAAAAAAGAGAAAACACGTCTTAACCCATCGAGGTATGTATGGCTTTCTTTTGGAGCATGGGGATCCTCTTCCTAGAAAGGCTTCTTTTAAAGAGGCCAAACGGCAAGATTATGCAGGACAGCGTATTGTTTATGTTCAAGATGAAACCAAAGGTCGGGCGGTTGTTCCTTATTATGTTCCAAGGGCGGTGCAAGTTGCTCCTCATTTAAAAGATCAAGAGGAAACGCCTCTTTTGGAACGGCGTATTTCTTCTTTATTAAGTGAGTATAAGAAAGCGATCAAACAAAATGATTGGGATTATGCCGCTTTAATTTTAGAAGCGGTGGTGGAGAATCAAATGGAGTATTGTGAAACTTTTGGTCATATTTTAAAAAGTGCAGAGAGTTTCTTAAGGGAAGATACCTTTTCTTTGGATAAGCCAAACCGAAGAGAACAGCAATTTAAAACATATCAATATAGGAGGAAATAAAAATGAAAAATATAAAAGAAGATAAAGAATTAATGCCTTTAAATCATAGTTGCGCCCATTTATTAGCACAAGCGGTAAAACATTTATATCCTGAAGCAAAGTTTTGGGTAGGACCCGTGATTGAAGATGGCTTTTACTATGATATTGATTTAGGTGATCAAGCGATTACGGAAGAAGATTTACCAAAAATTGAAAAAGAAATGAAAAAGATTGCGAAAGATGGTAAAAAAATTGTTCGACATGAGATTAGTCGAGAAGAAGCTTTAGAGATGTTTAAAGATGATCCTTATAAAATTGATTTGATTGAAAATATGCCTAAAGATGAAGTTATTAGTTGTTATACCCAAGGGGATTTTACGGATCTTTGTCGGGGTCCTCATGTAGATAGTGTCAAAGAATTAAAGTATTTTAAACTTTTAAAATGTAGTGGTGCTTATTTTAAAGGGGATTCTAAGAATAAAGTATTACAGAGAATCTATGGGGTTTGTTATAAAACAGCAGAAGATCTAGAAGAGCACTTAAAAATGTTAGAAGAAGCGAAACAAAGAGATCATCGGAAACTTGGAAAAGAGTTAGGCATTTTTATGATTAGTGAGTATGGTCCTGGTTTTCCTTTCTTTTTACCAAATGGAATGATTCTTCGAAATGTTTTAGAAAATTTTTGGTATGAAGAACATACAAAGGAAGGATATCAATTTATCAAGACTCCTATTATGCTAAGTAAGGAGCTTTGGGAAGTATCGGGACATTGGGATAATTATCGAGAGAATATGTATACTTCTATGATTGACGAAAAAGAATTTGCGATTAAGCCTATGAATTGTCCTGGAGGAATGCTTGTTTACAAAAATTCTTTGCACTCTTATAAAGATCTTCCAATTCGTTGTGGAGAGTTGGGGCAAGTTCATCGTCATGAAGCGAGTGGTGCTTTAAATGGTTTGTTTCGAGTGCGCACGTTTACGCAAGATGATGCTCATATTTTTATGAGGGAAGATCAAATTGAAGAAGAGATTATTCGTTTGATAGCCTTTATTGATCGAATTTATTCCCTTTTTGGTTTAACTTATGATATTGAATTGTCAACACGTCCTGAAGATAAATATATTGGAACAATCGAATCTTGGAACAAGAGCGAAGCCATTTTACAAGAGGCTTGTAAGAAGGCAGGTCATGATTGTAAGATTAATCCGGGTGATGGTGCATTTTATGGTCCGAAACTTGACTTTCATATTAAAGATTCTCTTGGAAGGGTTTGGCAATGTGGTACCATTCAGTTGGATGCAAATCTACCAGAACGTTTTGATTTGACTTATATCGATAAAGATGGAGCAAAAAAACGACCAGTTATGCTTCATCGAGTTATTTTTGGTTCGATTGAACGGTTTATTGGTATTTTGATTGAGCATTTTGCCGGAGCTTTTCCAACTTGGTTATCACCATTACAAGTAAATATTATTCCCGTAAATCCTGAAGTGCATTTGGAGTATGCTAAAGAAATAGAGCAACGGTTGCAGAAAGAGAATATTCGGGTAAAAGTGGATGCTCGTAATGAGAAATTAAGTTATCGTATGAGAGAAAGCCAAACGATGAAGACTCCTTATAATTTAATTTTAGGAGACAAAGAGCAAGAAGATGGTACCATTAGTTATCGTCTTCATGGAAAACAGGAGACGAACACAGTTTCGATTGAGGAATTTATCACTTTAATCAAAGAAGAAATTGAGCAAAAGAAATTAAGATCATAAAAAAAGAGCTTCGGCTCTTTTTTTATGTGGTTTCTGTTCCGTGATAAAGCTCTTCCCTTAGGGCATCTAAGTTTCGATTCATAAGGATTAGATAATCTAGTTTAGATTCTCGTTCGGAATCACTTAAAATGGTAATCTTTTCAAAGTATTGATAACTTACTTGATTCGGGTATTGATTAATGATATTTTGAACGTTAGAGGTGATTTCATTATCTTCATAAGTAAAGATTTTGGTAATCGCTCCACTTTCAATGAGATCTTGGATAGTGACAAGATCTTTTTCGCTGGTATCATCATTTAATAAGTACACGGTAACTCCATATTTTTCAAGAAAACGGAACGCATTATCGGCAGCGACAATGGTTTTATATGGAGCATTTTCAACGGTTAAGCGGATATCGGCATCCAGTTCGGAAATTTCCACTTTCAAGTCCTCATAATTTTTTTCCACTTCATCTTTTAATAGAGTGTTTTCAAGATATTCTTGTAAACTAATGCGAACATTTTGACACATCATTAACATAAAAGAAGGATCGTTCCAAAGTTGATCGGTATCATAATCATTCTCTAAAACATAAGAGCTGTCAATAATTTTTAAATCACTATTATAATCTAAAAGTTTAATTGCTAAATCTCTTTCTCGATCAATTAATCCTGTGTAAATAAATAAGTCTTTTTTGGCAAAGTCTTGGAGTTGCTTGTCTGTTAATTCATAAGTATCAGGATCGACACCATCGGGATAAATGGATGAAATCGTTGCGTGATCGCCATACAGTTTTTCAATAATATACTCATTGGGATAATTGGTGGTAATAATTTCAATATCTTCCATTGTATCGCTTTTACAACCACAGCATAGAGTAATAAGTCCCCCTAACAAAATAAATTTAAACCATTTCTTCATTTTTTGTAACATTCTTCTTATCCTTTCTTTTTACCGGGTCATAACCAAATTTTGCTCCTGGATGACATTTTAGTATTCTTTTTATACTTAAAAAAGCTCCTTTTATACAGCCGTATTCTTCAATGGCCTCAATGGCATAATTGGAGCAGGTAGGATAAAAATGACATCCTCCATGAAAAGGTCCCGGTATTTTTTGATAGAGGTGAATGAGGCCGATTAAAACTTTTTTCATATCATCACCGTGATCTCATTTTACTATAAAAGAAGAAAAACCTCAAGGGGGCAGAAAGAAATCTCTTTGAAGGAAAGAGAAAATAGCTTATAATAGAAGAAAGAAGAAAGTAGGTGAGGCCTTGTGTTTGACACATTGGACTTAAAGAAAGATAGTTTTTCTTTTGAGGTAGAAGATTTGACGGAGGAAAAGATTCGTTTGGCTTTACAAAACGGTTTTCGACCGAATGCTTCGGACTTACTAGCACATCCTTCTTTTTGTAAAAATCGTATTTTTATGCAAACATTAATCGAATTTGATTCTTCCTATGAAGTGTTCGATTATAATCTTTCGTTTGAAAGGAAACGGGGTATTCTTACGGCTTGCCTTATTGAAAAAGATGCAAAAAAATTTCTTTCTCTTCCGTTCCTTACCCCAGAATATGGTTATGAAGGAGGAGCAGCGTTCGCTTACGAGGTGGTAAAATTATTGTTTTTTGAAATAGAAGAAGAGGACCAAAATACTCAACAATTTTATTATCAACGGATGAATCAGCTTTTGGATGGCTTGGTGTTAGCATCTTATCGTAAAATGCGACGATTTCGGGCTTTTTCCGATTATGCGGATATTAATGAGAAGGTTTTATTTTATTTAAAACGGTATTCCTATGCGAAAGATCAAGAGTTTCTTTCTCTTTTAGCTGATGAGATTGTCTTTGAAACGAAAAAAGAAAATCTTACTCCTTATTATAGGAAGAAAGTTGAGGAATTGGCTCAAGTATATGAAAAAGAAAGACGGCTTCCCCGAGAGCTTACGACTCCTTTTTATCGTAAAATCTTACAATTTCAACAACAATATTTTACGAAAAAAAAGAAAAAAGAGTGGGTGGAACGTTTGACTTGCTTTCTACCTCTTACTTCTTCGATGAGTCAAAAAATTCAAATTTCTGATGATTTGAAGGCTCTTTCGGCAGAAGAAATCAAACAAATGGTATCAAAGGAAGAAATCGAACGGTTGCATGAAAAATTATACCAGTGGAAAAAGTTAAAAAAAGAGGGGATTGTATTAGATTCTAAGCTATTTATGAGTTTGGATGATCTTTTCTTTCAAAATCAACTTACGAAAGAGGGCATATCTTCTATTTTCCCTCAGGCATCCAAACGAGGAATCAAGATGTTAGTGAATCAATACACAAAAGTAATTCTGTCTCATCTTCCTTCTTTTCGTCATCCGACAGCGGTAACGATGCATCGTTCTTCTTATCCTTATCACTATCACAATTATAAGATTGCAACAAATTATCATATTGCTTCTTTTTTAGCAGAGCTTCTTTTAATTTCTTCCAAACAAGATCTGGAAGATATCTTTTATCAAGGAAAAAAAGATCCTTCTTTGCGGGAATTGTTACCGATTTTTGGTTATTTTAGAGAGACGTCAGCGGAAGCGCTTAAAAATATTTATGCCAATTATTCTATGATTTTGCGACATATGAAAGAGGAAAGAAAGATCCATGTTGAAAGAAAAGAAGAAGTTATGAATCATTTTGATCAAGTTCTTCTTTTATCTCAAGCTTATGGGAGTGTTGATGATATTTCACTTGCGGTATTAGGACAGGATCGTGTGGATAAAATTGTTTCTTTTCAAGAAACGAGTCAGGATTCAAAAAAATATTTAAATACTTATCTAGCTATGATAAAGGAGAAAAAAGTAACCATTCCTCCTATTTCGGGAACTTATCAGTATTATTCTTATGCGACAGCCGAAAATTTTGATGTTGAACGATTGATGATTGGCAAAAATTGTGATTCGAGTTGTATTGGGCCGGATAATGCGGGAGAAGCGGCTTTCTATGAGTGCTTAACTCAAGAAACGGGGGATGTGTTAATGATTCGGGATCAGGAAACGCAAGAATTTGTGGCAAGGGCTCTTCTTTTCCGGCGGGGAAACTTTGTCATTATGGATTTTATTCATGATCGCTTGGGCATTGCTTCTCAGTTTTATACGAAGGATTTTTTAGTACCGCTAGGAATGGAAATGATGGCGAAGGCGAAAGAACAGGGAGATAATTTAGAATACTTTTTTGTAAACGATCCTACGGGCCTTTTGGAAGAAGAATTTCCAACGATAGAGCATTTGGCTTTTGTTGATTCAATGCCCCATGCTGATTTAGAAGAGCTTGCTTCTTTAATTACCCCGCATGAAGGGGAAATTGATCCCAATCCATCCCTGGTTATCGAAGGATCTTATGATACGGTTTCTTCTCCTCTTAAAAGGTTAGAGGAAGTGACAGAGAAAGAGATGGATCGTCTTTTGGCTTTAGATGTTTTATTAGAAGAAAAAAAGTCTTTACGGGAAGAAAAAGCCCGAAATTTTGAACCTTTTCAAAGAGAAAAGTATGAAGAATTATATAAAGGGGATGAATTTTATCTTGGTATTTTAAAGGATCATTCGTTGGAGATGATGTGTTTACCAACAATGAATTCGGAAAAAAGAAAACAAGTGGAAGCGGTAAGAGATTATTTATTAGAAGAGAATCAAAACAGGGTACAAGTCGATTTTAAAAGAGGTAGTTTGAAATGAAAAAAATAGGGAAAGTTATGGTGTTTGATGGTAGGACAGGAATTATATTTGCTTTGGAAGAGGAGAAAACAGTCGATTTTTCGGCAAGAGATTTTAGTGAAGATTCCTTAAAAGTAGGAGATGTTGTGGAGTTTCGAGAAGAAAAAAGAGCCGATGAGGTTCGGTTGGCTCGCAATATAAAAGTGATTCAAAAGAAAAAAACTCATTAATATTAGGAATTTAATAAGAAGTGAGAGCCTAACATTACAATGAAACCGAAAAGGAAAGATAGGATGGTTGTCTTTCTTTTTTGATAGGAAAAAGCTTCTTTTAATAATTCATAAATGGAAATATGAATCATGATACCGGCGATCATACTTAATAAAAAGCCCATGATCTGGTCATTGATAAAAGGAGCGAGAAAAAGATAGGCAACAAGAGCACCGAAGGGTTCGGATAAACCGGAAAATAAAGTGTAAAGACAGGCTTTTTTTCTTGAATTAGTAGCATAATAAACAGGAATGGAAATACTAATTCCTTCGGGAATATTATGTAGGGCAATCGCGATTGTTAACGTAAGGCCTAGGGCCATATTTTGACTAGAAGAAAGAAAGGTTGCAATTCCTTCGGGTAGATTATGAAGAATAATGGCGATCATCGAAACGAGACCGATTCGATAGAGTTTTTGATTTTTAACTCCTTTTGTCTTTTTTTTTTGCATATGTCGATCGACAAACATGGATAAAAGGAGACCTAACACAAAGAAAATGAATAAGAAAAGGTAGGCGGGTATGGGGAAGAAAACATTTTTTAAAAGAACAATTGACTCTGGAAGAAGATCCGTAAGAGAAACGGTAATCATGACTCCGGCGGCAAAAGAGAGGGTAGCGGCTAGAAAACGCTCTTTTTCTTGAAAAGAAAAAAAGATAGGGATCGTTCCTAGTAAAGTGGAAAGTCCGGCCATACAAGAAAAAAGAAAAGCATAAGATATTTGGCTCATAGCTATCACCATTACATTTTATCGGGAAAGAGGAAAAAGTAGAACGGAAACTTTTAAAAAATTGCTTGTTTTGCTTTTCAAAGAAAGCGAAAATGCGCTATAATGTTGTTAGTTTGGTGGTGATCACATGGATTTGGAATTTAACAGTCAAGAAGAGTTGTATCAAAGAGTGTTACCCGCTTTAAGAGCAAAATGTCAGGAACTCGCCCGACTTGGACTCTCTTATATCCGCGAAAAAGATATTTGGAATTATTTGATTTTAAATAAGTGGAGAAAAGCTCAGGATCTACAATTGTCTGATATTGTGAGTGATATTATGCATGTTGATAGTTATGAACTTGACTGTTATGTTAAGGATATGATGTTTCAGGCCAAAAGGAAAAGAGAAGAAGAGAATTTAGAAGTAATATGAGGTGAAAGTGATGAAAGCAAAAAGAAATAGTGTAATAATAAGGACTCTTTTATTAACCGCTTTATCGGTTTTAATCTGCTTTGTTTTGAATCCTGTTTTTAAGAATTTAAAATATGGGCTAGATTTACAAGGGGGATTTGAAATTTTATATCAAGTAACTCCTTTGGATGGAAGTAAAATGACAAAAGAAAAATTAACTTCTACTTATCATAGTATGAGTCGAAGAATTGATTCTCTTGGGGTAAGTGAACCGGAAATTATTTTAGAAGGGAATGATAAAATTCGGGTAAGACTTGCAGGGGTAACCAATCAAGAAGAGGCAAGGGAGACTTTGTCTACGGTCGCATCGCTTACTTTTCGAGATACGAATGATAATCTATTAATGACGAGTGAAGTTTTGGAATCTGGGGGAGCGAGACTTACTACTGATAGTAATGGAAGACCGGCGGTTGCTTTAAGTATTGCCGATGTGGATACTTTTTATGAAGTCACGAATCGGGTTAAAGATTATGAGGATAATCGCATTGTTATTTGGCTTGATTTTGAGGAAGGAACGGATAGTTATGCGGCAAGTCAATATACTTGTGGAACGGAAAGTTCGCATTGTTTAAGTGCAGCGACAGTTAATCAAGCTTTTGCTAGTGATGTAATTATTCAAGGGAACTTTACCGAGGAACAGGCTCAGAATTTGGTTGATCTTATTAATTCGGGGTCTCTTCCTGCCAAATTAACCGAAGTTTCAAGTCAAACGGTAGGAGCTTCTTTTGGAGAAGCTACTTTACAAAAGACGTTGATCGCTGGCATTGTTGGTATTAGTTTGGTAGCGTTGTTGTTAATCTTTGTTTATCATTTTGCAGGTTTTATTTCTTCTGTCTGTATTCTTCTTTATACTTTACTCGTCTTTGCTGTCTTTTGGTTAGTAGGAGGTGTGTTGACTTTACCTGGTATCGCAGCTTTACTTTTAGGTATTGGAATGGCTGTGGATGCGAATGTTTTAACCTATGCCAGGATTAAAGAAGAATTACAAAAAGGTAGAAGTTTGGAATCGGCTTTTAAAAATGGAAGCAAAGCTAGTTTTACGACGATTCTAGATGCAAACTTAACCACTCTTTTAGTAGCGATCATCATGTTTATTTTTGGAGAAAGTAGTGTCAAAGGATTTGCAACCATGCTTATCATTAATATTGCCGTTACTATGGTAACCATGGTTGGTATTACGAGAATGATGATGAAAGGTTTTGTAAAAACTGGCTATTTTGATGATAAATTAAATCTTTTCTTACATGTAAAAAAGAAAGATCTTGAAAAAGAAACGCTAGAGAAGAAACCGAAGAATTATCTTCGTATGAGTAAATATTTTGCTATTTTCTCTTGTGTTTGCATTTTAATTGGCACCGTTTTCTTTGGTGTAAAGGGATTCCATTTAGGAATTGATTATCAAGCTGGGAGTGATATTACTTTAGTTTCCTCGAATCCAATTTCAGAATCTAGTCTTGATGCGGACTTAGAGAGTTTAGGACTTACGAAAGTCTCTTATGAGGCGGGAGATGGAGAAGTTTCTCTTCGGGTAAAAGATGTGTTAGCGGATGATGAGATTGCCGAAGTAACGAATTATTTTACCAATAAATATCAAGCTGATGTTGATATTGGGGTGGTAAGTAATATTGTAGCCCAAGAACTGATTAAAAATGCTGCTATTTCTATTGCTCTTTCTTTAATCGGTATTATCCTATATGTAAGTTTCCGCTTTACTTTCCATTTTGGATTAAGTTCTGTTTTATGCTTAATTCATGATGCTCTTATGATGGTCGCTGGAATTTTAATTTTCCAAGTAGAAGTGAATTCCATGTTTATAGTAGCCATTTTAACCATTATTGGTTATTCGATTAATAATACGATTGTTGTCTTTGATCGTATCAGGGAAAATAGGAAGAAAAAAGATAGTGCGAAATTAAAAGAAGGAGAGTTGGAAGACCTTGTTAACTTAAGCATAGGGCAAACGATGAGCCGTAGTATTTATACTTCTTTAACTACTTTGCTTCCTATTATTGCTCTTATGATCTTTGGCAGTAGTGGAATTTTAACTTTTAATGTAGCTATGGTGATTGGTTTAATTGCCGGAACTTATTCGTCGATCTTTTTAGCTGGTTATATCTATGTTAAATTAGAGAAGAGAAGTGCAAAAAAGAACAAGCCAAAGAAAATAAGAAGACAGGAGGTTCAAGAAAAAATTATCAAAGGAATTAATGATTGATTCGAAGGGAGGAGATTCATTTGTCTCATTCGAAAGAAAAAGTTACCATTGATGCTTTGCTTGACAAAGCGAAGGGATATATGAAAAAAGATGAGCTGAAGAAAATAAAAGAGGCTTATCTTTTTGCCAAAGAAAAGCATGAAGGACAATACCGCAAAACAGGGGAAGAATATATTTTTCATCCGTTAGCAGTAGCGATGATTCTAACGACCATTTATGCGGATAGTGAGAGTATTGAAGCAGCCTTATTGCATGATGTGTTAGAAGATTGTGATTGTACCAAAGAAGAACTGGAAGAACACTTTGGAAAAACGGTAACAAAATTGGTAGATGGCGTTACCAAACTAGGACGGATTCATTTTTCTACCGATAATGAATATTTAATTGAATATTATAAAAAAATTATTGTAGGAATGAGTGAAGATGTTCGAGTTATTATTATTAAGTTAGCCGATCGTCTTCATAATATGCGCACTCTTTGGGCGATTCCAGAGGAAAAACAAAAGCGGAAAGCCAAGGAGGTTTTAGAGATTTTTGCGCCCCTTGCTCATCACTTAGGAATTCATAAGATTAAAAGTGAATTAGAAGATTTGGCATTACGTTATTTAAAACCAACTGTTTTTTATGATATTGCTGAAAAATTAAACAAAACAAAAGTCGAACGGGATCGGACGGTTAATGAGATGATGAAAGAAGTGTCCGATTTGTTAAATGAGCATCATATTTCGCATGAAATTAAAGGAAGAGCGAAGAGTATTTATAGTATTTATAACAAGCTCGATCGGGGAAAGAAATTTAGTGATATCTATGATTTGTTAGCGATCCGTATTCTAGTAAATACGGAACAAGACTGTTATTTGGCACTTGGAATTATTCATTCCAAATTTCGGCCGTTACCCAATCGTTTTAAAGACTACATCGCTATGCCGAAAGTAAATATGTATCAATCTCTTCATACTACTGTTTTTGGAATTGATGGTTATTTGTTTGAAATTCAAATTCGTACCTATCAAATGGATGAAGTAGCAGAAAATGGTATCGCTTCTCATTGGGCTTATAAAGAGCATAAAGATGCTTCTAAATTAATGCAAAATACGACCGAACAGAAACTACAATTCTTTAAATCGATTATGGAATTATCGCAAGATAAAATGAGTAGTGAAGAATTTATTAATAGTGTCAAGGATGAGGTTTTAAATAATAATATTTATACCTTTACACCCAAAGGTGATGTCATTGAGTTACCAAGAGGGGCAACTCCTTTGGATTTTGCTTATAAAGTTCATACGAGAGTAGGGGAAACAACCGTGGGAGCTATTGTCAATAATAATATTGTTCCCCTTGACTATCAGTTGCAAAACAATGATATTGTCAAAATTAATACTAATAAAAATGCCCATCCTTCCAAAGAATGGTTAAATATTGTAAAATGTACCCAGACGAAGAATAAAATTCGAGGTTATTTCAGTAAGAACGAAAAAGAAATTTTGATGGAGCGAGGAAAAGAGGCTCTTGAAAAAGAATTACGGAAGAAAAAATATAGTATTCAAGAATTTTATAAAGAAGAAAATGAAAAACAAATTCTTGAAACGCTAAAAATAGACAATATGGATGAGTTATACTTAGATATCGGGAATGGGAAGTATAGTCCTATTACGGTCATTCGGACAGTTTTCAAGCAAGAGGAAGAAGAAAAACCAAAATCGAAACCAATTCCAAAATCAAACGAGGTTTCTTCGGATATTGTTGTTGCAGGCATTGATAACATTCGTGTAAGTCTTGCTTCCTGCTGTGATCCTGTCTATGGAGATGATATTATTGGCTATATTACGAGAGGGAATGGTATTACGATTCATAGAAGTAATTGTCATAATCTTGCTATGATGGAAGAGAGATGTGTTTCTGTTTCTTGGAGTAATACACCTGCTAGCAAGTACGAAGTGTCCTTAATTATTTATTCCAATACCAATGAAAATCATCTAGCTGATATTATTCAGCAAACAAGTCGCCTGAATGTCAATGTAGATGGGGTAAAAGTGGTTTCGAAAGATCAATATAATGTTTACCAGATGGAAGCCTATGTAAAAAATAAAGAACATCTTGAAAAATTGATGCAAGAGTTAAAAAAAGAACCATATATTGTTAATGTAGAAAGGTTAATTCAATGAGAGTAATTGTTCAAAGATGTAAAAATGCAAAGTGTATTATCAATCAAAAAGTAAAGAGTGAAATTGAAGAAGGTCTCGTGTTATTTGTTGGTTTTACCGAAGGGGATACCAAAGAGACCATTTTGGGGATGGTTAATAAGATTTTAAATCTTAGAATTTTTGATGATGATGATGGTGTTATGAATCGTTCTGTTTTAGATGTTAAGGGAGAAATTTTATCCATTTCTCAGTTTACTCTTTATGCTGACTGTAAAAAAGGAAATCGTCCCAGTTATTTAAAAGCGATGAAGGGTCCAAAAGCATCTTTGTTATATGATTTTTTTAACAAAACCTTATCCGATTATCTTTCTGTTCAAACAGGTGTATTTGGAGCGAATATGGATATTTGTTTTACGAATCATGGGCCGGTTACCATTATGTTAGAAAGGTGAGGGATCTTATGTATCGCAATCGAATTAATTATAAACTATTAAATTTCTTAATTTTAATGGGATTGCTTTATATTATTGTAACGAATATCGGAACTTGGTTTCAAATTTTTATGTCCGTCGTTCGGGTGTGTTTGCCTTTTCTTATCGCTTTTGCCATTGCTTATGCTCTTTCTCCTTTTGTTCGTAAATTAGAAGCGAAAGGAGTACGAAAATCGTTAGCTGTAACTACCGTGGTTTTAGGTACTTTAGTTATTTTGGTTGCAATTTTAAGCATCACATTACCTCTTTTATATAATCAATTAGTATCTTTTGCTTCTTCTATTGGAACGGTTTTAGAAGATGTGGGTGAAAAATTTAATTGGGATTTAACTTTTGTTGAAAATGCAGTTAATTCTTTTTTAGGTAATGCGATTGATGGGCTTGCTCAATTGACAAGGGAAGGAACCTTTGACTTTGTAGGAAAGACGATGTCTTTCTTGGGAAATCTAGTGATTGTTTTTGTGGTAACTACTTACTTTCTTTCTTATATGGATAAAATTAGAGCATTCTTTAAACGCGTTTTACAAAATTATCGGAATAAGAGTTATCAATATGTCAAAACACTAGATCATGAATTCAGTAATTATTTAAAAGGATTAGGTCTTTTTATGGTAATCCAATTTTTTGAATATTCCATTGTCTTCTTAATTGCGGGTCATCCCAACTGGTTATTGTTTGGCGTACTAGCTTCCCTTACTACTATTATTCCTTATTTTGGAGGGCTATTTACGAACATTTTAGCACTGTTAACCGCTTCGGTTGTTAGTTCTAAAGTGTTTATTGCGACTTTGATTATTTGTCTTATTTTTCCACAATTAGATGGCTATATTATTTCACCAAGGGTATATGGAAAAACGAATAATATCAATCCACTCGTTACGATTATGGTTGTATCGATTGGGGGTACCATTGGCGGATTTTTTGGAATTGTCATTGCCCTTCCAGTTTATATTTTAATTTCTACCAGTTATCGTTTCTTTAAAAATGATATCAAGAAGGGCATGAAAAAAGTAAAAGAGCAAATTAAGTAATTTTTTTTGTTCGAGGGAAAGTCAGATGGTTGACTTTCTTTTTTCTTTTTTTTTATAATAAGAAGAGAAAAGGAGAAAATAGAATGGAATCTGTAATAAACACTCAAAAGAATTCAAAAGAATTTCGAGTTTTAACCAAAATCTTTTCCTATCATTATCAACATCGAAGACCTCAAAAGCCTCTTCTTTATTATCCTGAATTTAAAAAATTAATAGTACGTTTTGTTGAAAATTTGATGAATTGTTATTTAGAAACAACTTCTTTTGATGTTGGTCCTCATTTTCAACCACATTGTGAAATTGTAGATTTTAAAGGACGTGCGAAAGGCAGTTATCACTATGATACTATAAAAATAGATGAGTTAAGTGTTTGGCATCTTTATCAAGGAAATTTATTAGAATTTTTGATACCTTGTCATGAATTATTGCATTTTAAATATGATATTGACTTAGTTTGTGGTACTATCAATCAAGATGTTATCCGTATTTTAAAAGAAAGTTTAATCGCATTAGATGCTTTAAAATCAAAGAAAGGGTTGGATTATAGTTATTACCAAGAAAACTATGGTTTTGAAAGTTCAGAAAAAGTAGCGAATATCGAAGGGATTAAATTATTTCGAAACATATTACATATCATGAATATTACTCTTCAATCAGAAGATGAGGAAAAGCTAACTTCTTTTTATCAAAAAAATAGACTAGAATATCAAAATTATTTTCGAGACTTTCGAAAAAATATGCGCGTGACTCAAGATTATATGGATTTTGAAGAGGCCTTTGATCAGCTGTTTTTCCATCATCCTAGTTGGTATCACTTTAAGCAGTTGCGAATCGAGTATAAATTAGATAAGAAAGGAAATATACGCAAAAGAACAAGAGAAGAGCTTTTAGAACAATTAAAAGAAAAGGTGAGCAAAGAGAAAAAGAATTATATTATAAGTTTGTTATCGCAAGAAAAAGAAAAAAAGAATACCATAGAAGATTTTGCAGGTTCAAAAAGTGAGAATGCGTTTCGAAAAGATGAAATCCTTCCTGGGATTATTTCGGCGAAATCCTATCAAAGACTTACTTGTTCAAGTTCTTTAAAGATTACTTCAAAGCAATTTGAAATAAGTGATCAATATAATTGTTATATCGTTCCCTTTTATGGGGCTTTTATGGGAGATACCGATTGTGAAACTTTAGAAGATCTTTGGCGTTTTTCTTATTTTGCAAAATATTTAGAAAAAGGCTATCATTTTAAATTGGGCCCAGCCAGTAATAATTTTTTTAAAAGAGGTATTTTCTGTACAAATTATGAAGAATTATGGAGAAAGCAGAAGGAACAAATCGAAATGTTTGAAAACTTAGCAAAACGTCCTATTTCTTTGAATAGTAAGCGGAAAGCTTTAGAAAAAATGTTAGAACAAGAAAAAACATCTCCTGATGAGATGGTGGATTATTCTTTACGAAAGTGTTATGAAGAGATGAGGACTTGTAGTCGAAAAGTAGATTTTAATAAAAAATTTGGGGCTTTAGATGTTAAAAAGAAAATAAAACAAATTGAAAAGAAAATTCAGTGATGAAAAAAGCTTTTTTCAATATTTACGAAAACTCGGTACTTTTTTGTATTACGAAAGAACAGATTAATAGTACTTAAGTACTTAAGTCCCTCTTGAAAAATATTGATGCTTATGCTAGAATGTATGTGTTTCCAAAAGTGATAAGGGACTTGAATTAGGTGATGAAAGTGAATATTCAAAAGTTATTAAGAGGCGAAGAAAATTCGATCGATATTGTAGGAGAATTCGAAATACCTTATGAATGGTATCAAAATACAGATATTGTTTCTTTAAGACCTGTTAAAGCGAAAGGAACACTTACTTATTTTGATGATGAAAATATTCTTTTAAATATGGATGTTTCAGGAACCATGATTTTGAAAGATTCTATTTCTTTAGAAGAGATCCCATATCCTTTTTCCTTTCAAATGGAAGAAAATGTTGCTGAAAGATTAGAAAAAGATCAAAATGATCTTGATATTCTTTCCATTTTGTGGGAAAATATAGTACTAGAGATCCCTATGCATTATACTCAAGTCCAAGACTTAGAGCAATATCAAGGGGATGGATGGAAATTAGTGTCGGAAGAGGATTATCAAAAAAAAGAAAAAAATAATCCATTTCAAGAATTATTAGAAAAGATGGAAGAGGAGTGAGAGAAATGTTAAAGCTAGATATTCAATTGTTTGCAGTGCCATTTCATAGGGTTTCTAAAACTAGAAAAAGAATGAGAAGAGCACATAATGCTTTAAGAGTTCCAGGAATGGTAGCTTGTCCAAAGTGTGGGGAAATGATTAAACCTCATCGTGTCTGCCCAAATTGTGGAGCTTACAAAGGAAAAACAGTTGTGGCCAAGGAAGAAGCTTAAAACTTCTTTTTTTTTCGAAAAAAAGAGATATCTCGTGTATAATAGAATAGAAAGGAGAACTTCTATGAAAGGATTATCAAAAGAGGAAAGTTATTATATTATTACCCCTTCGAAAAGAAAGATGAAGATTTTAGAAGAGTTAGAACAGGAGGATGAATTCTACTCTGTTACTTTTGATAGCTTGGAATCTTTGAAGGAAAAGTATTTTTTTCATATCAAAGACGAAGCGATTCTTTCTCTTTTAGAGCAAGGGGAATCCCTTGAAGTGGCGAAAGAGATTTTAAAGTTGTTATATCCTATTTCTCTTGATCAAACTTATTTTTCTTCAAAATTAAAAAAAATACAATATTATAAAAAGGAACTAGAAGAGAAAGGGTATTTGGAATATGATCTTAGTTTTCGTGATTTTCTTAAGACCAAAAAGGTCATAGTAGATGGTTATCTTCTATTAGAACCTTATGAAGAAAAAATGTTAGAAGATCTACATGCTATCTTTTGGGAAGAAGAACCATCGTATCCTTTTCAGGAAGTTTATCATTATGGGACAATGCGAGCAGAAGTAGTAGGAGTAGCGGATCGGATTCGTCAGTTAAATAAGAAGGGGGTCTCTTATCGGCATATTTTGTTAGCAGGGGTAGATTCTTCTTATTTCTATCTTTTGGAAGAGATTTTTTCGCAATATGATATTCCTTTTTTTTATCCTTTTGAAGATAACTTTTTAACGACTAAGATGGGAAAGAAGTACTTTCGAGAACGTAATTTAGAAGAGATGAAAAACGAGGAAGTGCGGCATCAGTTGTTGGTAATAGAAGAAAAATTAGATTTTGCCAAGAATAGTCCTTATTATGATTTGTTACTTCAGGATGAATTGAAAAAAGTTACTTTAGTAAAACAAGAATATTATGATATGGTTACCGTCGTAGATGAGGCTTTGACAACGCCTTTTGTTTTAGGAGAGGATGATTATCTTTTTATTTTAGGTTGGAATCAAAACAAATTACCTCATTTGAAAAAAGATGAAGATTATTTGAGTGATCGTGAAAAAAAAGAAGTCGATCTTTTAACGAGTGACCTTTGGAATAAAAAGAAAAAAGAAGAGTTTTTACAAGCTTGTGGTAGTATTCCGCATAAAGTTATTTCTTATAAAGATACTTCTTTGCAGGAGACTTTTTATCCTAGTAGTATGATCGAAGAAGAAAATATCTTGGTGAAAGAAGCGGAGAAACATTCCTTCTTTTATAGTGATTCTTATAATCAATTTACGTATGCTTCTCTTTTAGATCAATATTATACTTATCATGAAGAAAACCCTCTTTTGTTGGAATTACAAGATTATTATTCGGTTTCTTTCTACCGTTCTTATGATCATTTATATCATTCTGTTATCACCAAAAAAGAGCCTCTTGTCCTATCTTATTCTCATCTTTCCGATTATGCCCTTTGTCCTTTTCGTTATTATGCCAAATATGTTTTGCATTTAGAAGAATATATGCCTTCTTTCGCTCAAAAATTAGGAAATATTTTTCACTATGTCCTATCGAAAATGTATCAGGAATCGTTTGACTTTGAAAAGAGTTATCAATATATTTTAAAAGAAGAGAATTTGACTTTAAAAGAGCAATTTTTCATGAGACGGTTGAAAGAAGAATTGTTGTTCTTAGTCGAAACCATTAAAGAACAAGAACAAACGACTGGTTTAACTTCGCAGTTTCTTGAGAAAAAAATTGAAATTCCTTTGCGAGATCAGGTTACCATCAAAGGCTTTCTTGATAAGATTTTATATCGTAAGATAGGGGATAAAACTTACTATGCTATTATTGACTATAAAACGGGACAAATTCATCTTCAACTTGATTATTTGAAAGATGGATTATATATGCAGTTGCCCTGTTATCTTTATTTGGTTGAAAAAAGTGGGATCTTTGATCAACCTGTTTTTGCTGGCTTTTATTATCAGAAGTTACTTTCTTCTTCGAAAACGCTCGAGGAGAAGAAAAAGGATTTAAGGTTATTTGGGGTTAGTGCCGAAGAAGAGGATACGCTTGCCATATTAGATGAAAACTATTCTAAAAGCGATTGGATCAAAGGGCTTTCGGTAACCAAACAAAACACGATTAGTAGTCGGGCGAAAGTCATGACGGAAGAGCAGAAAGAGGTCATGGTTTCCTTAGTCGAAAAGAAAATACTAGAGTTTAGCAAGGCAATTGAAGAAGGTGCTTTTCCGATTCAACCTAAGATCGTGGAACGCAAAAACGTTAGTTGTGAATATTGTTCTTTTGCCTCTTTTTGTTTCCATGATGAAAAAGATAATCGTTATGTAGAAAAAGAAGAGAAGGAGGTGTAGTATGCCAAAGTTTACAGAGGAACAACAACAAGCGATTGACCGGGAAGGAGAAAACATTTTAGTAAGTGCCGGAGCAGGATCCGGGAAGACAGCTGTTTTAACGGAGCGGGTCTTGCGTAAGATCAAAGAAGGAATTTCTATTAAACAGCTTTTAATCTTAACTTTCACCAATAAAGCGGCGATGGAAATGAAAGAACGGATTCGAAAGAAGCTAGCGAAAGAACATCTCCAAGATCAATTGGATCAGATTGATAGTAGTTATATTACTACTTTTGATGCTTTTTCACTTGCTATTGTCAAGAAATATAGTGATGTTTTGGGCGTTTCAAAACAGGTCAAAATAATGGAAGAAAGTATCTTACGTTTGAAAAAGAAAGAAATTTTAGAGGAAATTTTTGATGCTTATTATCAAAATCCAACTCCTTCCTTTGAACACTTGATTTATTATTTCTGTTTTAAGGGAGATGATTCCTTAAAAGAAAAAATTTTATCTTTGAACGAAAAGTTAGATTTGATTATTGAAAAAGAGGAGTATCTAAAAGATTATCTTGATACTTATTATAATGAAAAGATTGTAGAAGAAAGAGTAGAGGAGTATCTTGCGCTTATTCAAACAAAAAAAGAAGCCCTTTATGAATGCTATCAGGATTTTACTTCTCTTTTGGAAGGAAAATATTTAAGTAAAATCCTTGTTTTATTTGAGCCTTTATGGAATAATAAGAGTTATGAAGAAATGAAATCCCATCTTGATTTTTCCCTTCCTCGTCTTCCGGCAGGAATGGGGGAAGAAGGAAAACAAGCCAAAGAACA
>DVKE01000015.1 GCA_018716225.1 Candidatus Onthousia faecigallinarum
AAGCCAAAGAACAAGTAAAAGTGGCTTTAGAGGAGTTGCAGAATCTTTGTACCTATGAAACAAAAGAGGAGATGAAAAAAGGCATTCTCCGTACCAAGGATACGATTAAAATTCTCTTAGAAATCATTCAACAACTAGATCAAAAGTTAAGAGAATATAAAAGAGAAAAAGAAGCTTATACGTTTATGGATATTGAAAAAATGGCTATTCAACTAGTGCGAGATCATCGGGAAGTTCGGGAGGAGCTGGCCCATTCTTTTCAAGAAATCTTAATTGATGAATATCAAGATACCAATGATGTTCAAGAGACTTTTATTTCTTATATTGCCCGAGATAATGTTTATATGGTCGGAGATATAAAACAATCGATTTATCGTTTTCGGAATGCAAACCCCAATCTTTTTAAAGAGAAATATGATCGCTATAAAAAACATCAAGCTGGTAGTGTCATTGATCTTAGCAAAAACTTTCGGAGTCGTAGAGAAGTATTAGAGGATATTAATGATCTTTTTTCGCATATTATGGATAAGGACATAGGTGGTGCGGAATACCAAGAAGGACATGCCATGATCTTTGGTAATATGACTTATGAAGAAAAAGCGAAGACCGTTCTTGATTATCATATGGATCTTGTTCTTTATGATGGAGAAGACAAAGAATATAGTAGTGTTGAAAAAGAAGCCTTCTTAATTGGAGATGATATTAAACGAAGAATGGCTCAAGAAGAAATGGTTTACGATAAAGATCAAGATTGTTTACGGCAAATCGAATATCAAGATTTTGTGATCTTGCTTGATCGTTCGACAGACTTTGTAAAATACAAGCAGATTTTTGAATATTTAGGGATTCCGCTTACTCTTTGGCAAAGTGATTTCGCTAGTAGTCAAAGTGATTTGGCTTTGATCAAAAATTTATTTTTAATAGGGTATCGGTTTGCCACCAAAAATTATGATACTGCTTTCCAAGCCGCTTATGCTTCGCTTGCTCGTAGCTTTCTATATGAAGGGACGGATCAAGAAATTTATGATACACTTATGAGGAAACAATTTCATAAAACTAAAATTTATCAGGACTTTAAAGAGATTATAGAAAAATATGAGGAATTAACGCCAACTTCTTATTTTCGAAAAGTGTTAAGAAAAATACATTATGAAGAAAAACTATATAAAATAGGGAATGTAGAGCAGATGGCATCGCGATTAGAATATTTCTATCATTTAGTCGAAAACTTAGAAGCTTTAAATTATTCCTTAAAAGAAGTGGTTGATTATTTTACCAATATTATGGATTCTGGCTTTGAGATTAAACTGGCTTTGTCCCGACCAGAGAGTAATAGTGTCAAAATAATGACGATTCACACTTCCAAAGGCTTGGAATATCCCATTTGTTATTTTGCAGGATTTACGAAAAAATTTAATGAAAGTGATTTTAAACAGGATGTTTTGTTTGATAAAAAATATGGGATTGCCATTCCTGATTTTGAAGGGGAAGAGGATATGATTACCAAAGCTCTCATGTTACAAGAATTAAAAAGAGAAGACATCAGTGAAAAGATTCGCCTTTTTTATGTCGCTTTAACAAGAGCAAGAGAAAAGATTGTGATTGTGATGCCTGCTTTCAGGGAAGAAAAAGAAAAAGAAGAGATTGTTTCAAGAGAAGAGAGATTACAGTATCATTCTTTCTATGACATCATGAAGAGTGTCAGACCTTACTTTGAGGCAAGGGAAACCTTAGTGGAACAGATTCCTTATATTAGTAAAAATTATTTAAAGGTAAAAGACTTGGATCAAAAGAAAGAAACGACAAAGAAACCTCTTACGATTCTTCCTTCCTGCTATAGCCAAGAGAAAATAGAACAACTGACTTATTCTAAAAAGAAGCAAGAAAAGCAAAGCGAAGAAGCTTACAAATGGATGGAGCTTGGTACTAAGATTCATACGTTACTAGAACGAGTGGATTTTAAGAACAAGCAAGTACCAAACGTAGAGAATCCTTTTCTCAAGATGAAGATAAAAGCCTTTTTAGAGCAGCCTTTTTTGAAAAAGTATGAGAATTATCAAGTCTATCAAGAGTATGAATTTATCGATACTTTTCGTTCTAAAAGAGCTCATGGTAAAATAGATTTATTATTAGTAGGGGATAAGGACGTTGTAGTGATTGATTATAAGTTAATGAAGACTGTCGATGCGGCTTATCAAAAGCAGGTAAAAGGCTATAAAGAATTTTTAGAAAGGAAAACAAAAAAGCCCGTTCAATGTTACTTATATTCGATTTTACAAGAAAAATTTGTGAAAATTGAGTGTTGATTTTCCCAAAATAGAAGTTTTGTTTGACAAATCACGACTTTTCGTGTATAATATAAGCAACTTCAAGATAAAGGGTGAAGAGGGGGGTCAGTTTATGGAGAAGTCATATATATTTGAATATTTGGATGAGAATGATTTTAGAAAAAGAGAAAGATCGGTTCGTAAGTATAATATGCTTGCTTATAAGAAACTAACTTTTGAATATTATCCTAAAATGCGTTCAGGATGTTTTTTAGGAGAAAAGGTAGCGGAAGATAAGAAAGCAAAAACAGAAAGCTATGAATTGAAATTACCAACCGATTCCCTTTTTGCTAAAGTTCATGGCGAAATTAAAGTTCATTACACCGTTTATCTTGAAAAGAAAGTTATTTTATTAACCAATATTACACCCGAAGGAATTTTAGATGAAGGCCATCGGGCAGAGTTGTCTACTTATAAAGGTGTAATGATTTCAAAATCTCATCCAGAAAAAGATATGTTTAAAATCAATTTATTAAATATGTTGAACAAATAGAGATGAAAATCTCTTTTTTGTTTGTCATCAGAAAGAGAATTTTTTAGTTCTCTTTTTTTCTGTATTTGATTAATTTTTTAACGGGTCCATTGTTATAAATATCTTCCACTTTTTGTTGTTGTACATTGCCTAAGGCATATTCATCCATGAGATTATAAGAGACAGTTCCGTCATTAATGATATTTCCATTCGCTGCTATATATTGATAAGAAATGACACAATAAGGATTTCCTTCATATTCTGTGATTGTATAATTTTTTTGGTAATCTGTTAATCGACTGAAATCTTGTTGTTGTTTGCTTAATCCATTTCCAAAAGCTCTGCCATAAGGTAGAATATTTTCTTCTTTTGTTTCTTGTTTATCAATAGGGGAAAAATAAGAAAGAGACTGTAATTTTTCGATAACTTTAGGATCTGCTTCTTGATGAAATTGATCTTGAGAGACCATAAGAATTCCGGCTTGACGTCTTGGTCTTTCACTTTTTAAAAGAATATAGTTTTGCAATTTATTTAAACCGTTAACAAAGGCTTCACTATAAGATAAACCATTAATGCCAAACAGAAACCTATCAATCATAATTTCTTTTTCTATTATTTT
>DVKE01000016.1 GCA_018716225.1 Candidatus Onthousia faecigallinarum
GGAATAACTTAGGAAATTCAAATTGCTAGATATGAATTAAAGTTACTCCATAAAGGCTACTTTCTAATTTCCTTCTTTCATATCCAGCACTTAAATTGTACCACATTTTTAATTTCCGAACAACTCTAATATGGTGTATTCTGGTACGACTTTAATTGCAGGAAAAATTGAGGCCGTAGTAGTAAATACGGGCATGCAAACGGAATTGGGGAAAATTGCTGGTGCTTTGGATACAAAGGAAGAACCAGTTACTCCATTACAAATGAAAGTAAAAAAAGTAACACGCTTTATTACAGGTGTAGCGGCTATTTTAGTTGCTTTTGTTTTAATTTATGGTTTGTTTCACCACTATACTATTCTAAATTTAATTATGATATGTATTTCCATGATTGTGGCAAGTGTACCAGAAAGTCTAACCATTGCTATTACAGCCACACTTTCGATCGGGGTAAGTCAAATGGCAAAAAAGAAATCCATTGTCAGAAACTTAGCGGCCATTGAAACCTTAGGTGCCACTCAAGTAATTTGTACCGATAAAACTGGTACTTTAACAGAAAATAAAATGGGAATGACAAAAATTTATAGCGATCAAAAAGAAATACCGTTAGAACAATTAAAAAACAATCAAATATTAATCGATGTCATGAATAATTCTAATTCGGCTACTTTAAAGGAAGATGGTTTATATAGTGGCGATGCAGTTGATGTAGCGATTAAAAATTATCTGAAAGAGAAAAAAATGAACGCAATACCTGTAAAAAAAATAACCGAACTACCCTTTGATTCCGATCGTAAAATGATGAGTGCTATTTATCAAAAAGAAAAAGAAGTTTATCTTTATACAAAAGGAAGCTTAGAATCTCTCCTTAAAAGAAGTAAGTTTATTTTAAAAAATGGGAAAGTAGAGAAAATAAGCGAAGAAGATCAGGAAAAATATAAAGAAGAAGAGGCAAAGATGTCAGAAGAAGCCTTAAAAGTGCTAGCTTTTGCCTATAAGAAAATTGACAAAGAAGTAAAAAATGAAAAAGACTATTTTAAAGAAGAAAAAGATTTCATTTTGGTGGGCTTAGCAGGATTTAAAGATCCGGTCAGAAAAAATATCAAAGAATCGATTCAAAAATGTCAAGAGGCAGGAATTAGGGTTGTCATGCTTACCGGAGATAATCTTAAAACAGCCATGGCGATTGCCAAGGAAGCGGGTATTTGTACCGATGAAAAAGAATGTATAAATGCATCCGAATTAGCAGAAAAAGATTTAAATAAAAATATAAATAAATATCATGTTTATGCAAGAGTAAGTCCTGATACAAAACTTCAAATTGTAAAAGCCTTTCAAAAAGAACATAAAGTAGTTGCCATGACAGGGGATGGCGTCAATGATGCGCCCGCGATAAAATTAGCAAATGTTGGAGTTGGTATGGGAAGATCTGGTACAGATGTTACCAAAGATGTTTCTGATATTATTCTTTTAAATGATAGCTTTGATACGATCACAACAGCCGTATCAGAAGGAAGAAGAATCTATAACAATGTCATTGCCAATATTTTATACAATTTATCCAGCAACTTTACGGAGATTTTGATCATTATTTTTGGCATGTTTACGGGAAATACGATCATTTCAGCCATCCATGTTTTATACATTGATTTAGTAGCAGATACCATTCCTTCGATTGCACTTGCTTATGAAGGACCTGCTAAAAATATTATGAAAGAAAAGCCAAATGGTTTAGATAAAAAAATATTTACCAAATTCTTTATCGTCTTTTTAATTTTTTCGGTTATTCTGGAAACGATTCTTAGTCTATTTGTGTTTTACCATTTCTTATCTCTTGGTCATGAAACGGCATCGACACTAGCTTTACTTAGTATTGTCTTAAATGAATTTGCTTTTGCTTATAATTGCCGGTCCTTAAAAGAACAAATCTATAAAAGAGGAGTATTTAGTAACAAACCCTTAAATATAGGAATACTCATTTTAGTATTAGTACAGATTATCGTCTTTTTCAGTCCTATCGGAAAAATATTTGGTTTAACAACGATTACAGTCTCGCAGTTTATTTATGTTTTAATCATTAATATTATTTCTTTAATTGTAATAGAATTATTAAAACCATGGATTGTAAAAAGATTTAAAGATGAATAAAAGCTCTTTTCTTAAGAGGAAAGAATATTGATATCACAATTGCAAGGTTTTTTGTAAAAACAAAAAATACTATTCTTATTAAAATCCTCAAGAGAAAATTATAGATAATCTTTTCAAATGTTACCAATCAGCATGTATCTTTTTTTATAAAAGTGGAATCTGCAACAAGGTATTTATTTAGGTATTAAAATGCCTAAAAGTATGTTAAAATATAAAACATAGGAGGTTTAAAAAATGAATAGAACAGAGAAAATTACTAGATTACATGAATTGGAAAGAGCTATAAAACAAAAGAAAGTTCGACTAGAAAAGGAGAAGAGGGAATTAGAAATTTTACAAGAAAAATATAACAAGACAAAAGAATCCGAATTACCATTATTACTTTTTTTAATTGATGAAACACTAGCAATGCCAGAGGATAAAAGTGATTGGCAATATGAACATGTTTATTATTGTCCCGACATTGATGAAGTAAAATATATTATAAATCATTCAGAAAAAGAACAACTACCTAATACAGTTGATTTACGTGATAATTTTTCTTCCTTGGGAATACCGACAAAAGCTTATACAAGAAGTGCTCTAGATTACACTTCAGAAATTAATATGGCAGTATCAATGCTAAAGCCACAAATTGATAACCTATTTACTTCGAATGAAATCCATTCTTGGTCAGACTTAGGGACAGTTTTAAAAAAAGAAATGAGAGGAAAGCAATATTCGAAAGTTTAAAAAGAAAATAATAAGTAAGACAGCATTTGTCTCTAAGTAAATGTGAATTAATTTATGCACAAGTAGCTGTGGAAAAAAGGAAGATAATACTGCTTCGTGGACAAAAAATGATAAAAAGTGCACAATGATTGTGCAAAAACAAGGCTTCTAAAGGCATAAAATGCACAATAATTCGAAAACATTGTGCATTTTTTAGATCGAAGTGTTAGAATTCTATTGATTGCGTGCTTTGCTTTTGAGACAGTAAAACAAAGATAAAGTGTTCATTAAAAAGGAAATAACATGATTTTACAATTTCATGCTTTTCTCCTCAATTAAGACAAGTCTGTCTTGCTTCTTTCCTAAAAAAATGCTATACTAAAGCAAATTTAAGGGGAGGTGAAAAGATGGAACATATTGTAGGAATCGTTGCTGAATATAATCCTTTTCATAATGGTCATTTATATCATTTACAAAAGGTAAAAGAAATGTTTCCTGATAGTCCTATCGTACTTGTCCTAGGTGGTAATTTTACCCAAAGAGGCGAGGTATCTCTTCTTGATAAATGGACTAAAACGAAGATTGCTTTAAACTACGGTATTGATTTAGTAGTAGAGCTTCCTTTTCCCTTTGCAGTTGCCTCTGCCGATATTTTTGCCGAAGGAGCTATGGAGCTTTTGCATCATTTGGGTGTAACTGATTTTGTCTTTGGTAGTGAAACGGATGATATTGAAGGAATCAAACAATTAGTAGAAGTACAACTACACCATCCCGACTTTAATAGCTTAGTGCAAGTTTATTTAAGAATGGGCTATAATTACCCAACTGCCTTATCAAAATCGCTAGAAGAAATAACTGGCCACACTTATAAACTTCCTAATGATATTTTAGGCATTAGTTATGTCAAAGCGATTAAGAAAAACAACTATCAAATCGAACCTCATACGATTAAAAGAACGAATGATTATCATAGCAAAGAATTAAAAGAAATTAGTAGTGCCACCAGTATTCGTCAAGCTTTAAAAGAAAAAAAAGACATCAAAAATAGTGTTTCTGCTCTTACTTATTATTATCTAAAAAAAGAAGAGCTTCCTACTATTGATGACTATTTTCTTTTCCTAAAATATAAAATTATTACGAATAGTAATTTAACAAGCTATCAATTAGTTGATAGTGGTTTAGAAACAAAGATAAAAAAAGCAATTTTACAAAGTCATACTTTTGATGAACTTATCAATAAAGTAAAAAGTAAGAACTTAACTTATGCGAGAATTTCTCGTACCTTGATTTATATTCTTTGTGATTTTACGAAAGAATTGGCTCAAAAATTTAAGCACGTAAAATATCTTCGCCTTTTAGGATTTAGTCAGAAAGGGCAAAAATATTTAAACACCATAAAAAAAGAGTTAACGATTCCTTTGATTAGCAAGTTTACAAGAGAAAAAGATCCCATGCTAGAATATGAATATTTAGTAACCAAAGTATATGCCTTAGTTTTTTCGAAAGAAAAAAGTCATAAATTAATAGAAGAAGAATATAAAATGAAACCCATTAGAAAGGAAGAGAAAAATGAAACAAATGATTAAAACGAAAAAAAGAGGTTCCCTAATTATTATTTCTGGAACCACCTGTGCTGGAAAAGGTAGTGTAATAAAAAAAGTATTAGAAGATAATCCGAATATGTCCTTATCGATTTCTTACACCTCAAGAAAAATGCGCAAAGGAGAAGAAGAGGGCGTCGATTATTATTTTATTACGAGAGAAGAATTTGAACAGAAAATTAAAAATGGGGATTTATTAGAATATGCGAAAGTAAGATATGGAGAATACTTTGGAACGCCAAAGGATAAAATCGAAGACCTCCTAAATGAAGGACGAGATGTGATTCTCGAAATTGATGTTCAAGGAGCGAAGCAAGTCAAAGAAATTTTGCCAGAGACCATTTTGATCTTTATTGTCGCTCCATCAATGAGCGAGATCAAACGAAGAATCAAAGCACGTGGGGCCGAAACAAATGAACAAATTTTGGATCGCTTTGAAACTGCTTATCGGGAGATTAATGAAATTCCAAAATATAACTATATTGTAGTCAATGATAAATTGGATGAAGCCGTAAAAAAAGTAGAAGCTATTATTATATCGGAAAAATGCCGTGTCGATCGAATTGAAGAAATTTATGTTGAAAACAAAGAGGAAATTATCCATGAATTTTTAATGGGCAAAGAATATGATAATAGGGTGAAAACGATCGATGAAGCGATGAACCAAGAAAAAGAAGACCATACCAATTAGTCTTCTTTCTTTTTGTATCGGAATAAATAAGAGGGACGATGACCTTCTCCTGTTTTCATTTTATCGGTTTTTACTACTTTGTCTTTAATAATTCTTCGAAAGGCTGGATCCAATAGCTTTTTATTTAAAATTACTTCATAGACTTGTTGTAATTCGCCTAAGGTAAAGTACTCTGGCATCATATTGAATACAATATCCGTATAATTTACTTTATTCTTGAGCCGTTCCAAGCCTGCTAAGATGACTAAATCATGATCGAAAGCAAGAACATTTTGTTTCAAGGATTCAAAACGATAACGATCGGTTGTCTGTTCTCGTAATATTTTTTTGATTGCTAAGTGTAAGGTTTCCGTTCCATTATCTAAGACAATATTTACGACCTGATCTTTTTCTTCTAAAAGAACTACATCAAAGAAACAAGCATTTGGATTGATCATATCAGTAAGACGATTTTTATCAACTAAAGCAATATAAGCGGTAGAAACGACTCGCATACGAGGATCGCGATGAATTCCATCAAAAGTATATAATTGTTCTAGATAAATATTAGAAAGATTAGTTTCCCGTTTTAAAACTCTTTTCGCACATTCTTCTAAAGTCTCTATTTTAGGATCTAGAAAGCCTCCCGGTAAACACCACTTATTTTTATAAGGGAAGTCGTCTCTTTTCACCAATAGAATACTCATTCTTTTTTTACTATTTTTTCGATAATTACTTTGCTCTTCACTTGATACACTAATCAATAAAATATCAGCTGTCATGGATAATTGATCAAATGCTTTGGGATCATAATCCTTTAAAAATTCCTCTTCGGATTGGTATTGTTTTTTCATATTCCACCTCTTTTTCACAAGTTGATTATAACATACTTAAAAGAAAAATGTTACTGTAAGATAGCTAGTAACATTTTTATAATAGTTTGTATCACTTTCTTCTTATTAAGGGGTCTTGTTTTTTGATCTACTTTTAAAATTTCTTGATAAAACGTTTCTTTTTTTCGATCATAAATGCAAAGATAAACAGTATTATCATCCCCACTAGGGTTATTTGGATCACTTTTATTTAATTTCCCAGTAATGCCAACGCCATAATCACTGTTAGCAAACTTGGCAATTGCTTTACTCATCTCAATCGCTGTTTCCATACTATAAACCGTATATTGATCGATGATTTCTTTTGATACTCCCATTTTTATTTTATATTCATTCGAATAAGTAACAGCACTAAAATGCAAAACTTCACTAGCACCTTCCATATTGGTAATAGCATTGACAACGCCACCACCAGTACAAGATTCCATTGTAGCGATCGTCTTTTGCTGTTTTTGTAAAAGATGGATTATTTTTTTAAAATTCATTTTCTTCTTCCTTTCGATATAAACTGTTTTCTTTGATATAATCAAGGACTCTTTTATCTAAATATTTTTGACATCCTTTCTTATTATAGACCTTTTCTCTAATTTTAGTAGAAGAAATTGTGCTTTCTTTTATAGTAGTAACGATAATATGGTCTTTATAATCTTTATATTTTTTTAATAATGGTTCTATCTGATTCATATTTCTTTTGATAACTAAGAATTTATATTTCTTTAACAACTCCTTACCATGTTTCCACTTATCGATATAACTTAAATTATCCGTACCACAGATAAAATATATGTCATCATGAGGATATTTTTGGGTGAAATGGTCTAGAGTTTGATAGGTATAGACTACTTTATCTTGTAGTTCATAAGTACTAACTTCCATATTGGGTTCCTTTTCTATCATTAGTTCTAACATCGTTAATCTTTCTTCATTCGAAAGTAAATTATACTTGTATTTATACTTTGCTCCTGTCGGTACAAAAATAATTTTATCGACATAATGCTTTCTAATTAACTCTTGAGCAATCTCTTTGTGTTTTTTGTGAGGAGGATTAAAGCTTCCTCCAAAAATACCTATTTTCATTTTTCTCATCTCCTATTCTATAACTCCTACCCCTTTAAAAAGGGAGCATTTTTTAATCAGTAAGAAAAGAGTTGTCAGCTTGCAGCTTTTATTTGCTTTTTTTAAGTGCTTATTTTATAATGGATCGTAAAAGGAGGCCTATTAATGAGTTATACAGATTTTCAAGCGAACAAAGTACAACAGTTGCTAGCTTCTGCGTTTCAACACCAATATAAAGAAATACCAGAGAGTTATAAGCAAAATTATTATTTTGAACAATTCTTGTTTGAAGCGGCGGAAGTCTATACTTTAGTAAAACGATATGAAAAAGTATGTGATGAATTTAATAAAGCCGATATTTCTTTTTTTATGCAAAAAGAAGAGGGTGGACTTGTCAGTGTAATGAATTACTTTATTAAAGATAGAGGTATCTTGGATAAACGAAATATACAAATAATAACAACAGAAGATGGAACAGTAATTTTTTTCAAAGACTTTGATCTTAATAGAGGAGGGAAAGAGAAGGAAAAAGGTTATCAAGAAAAGTTAACAATGCAGTTAGGCCAAAGAGAAGACCAAGTTTTACTAGATTATACAATAAAGGCCAAATGGCAAGGTTCTTTCTATCAATGTCAATTAAATTCCGTTTTTACATCGGATGGAAACGAAATATTACGAAAGTCTTCCGCTGTTCATCTCGATACTGGTGAAGTGGTATTTGCCGAAGATTTTGCTTTGGTAGAAAACATTTTAGAAAACAATTTACAAAAAGAAGGGAAGCCAAGAAATTTAAGCATTCTCGATATTTCTAGTGGAAAAATTCATCAAACAGTCTACCAGCAAGAGGGAAAAGAAATTTATGTAGGGAAATGTCTTTTAGGAGATGAGGAAAGATATGCTGTTTGTTTTAAACCAACTGGTTTTGTGAATGAGGCCTATCAAAAGAGTTTTGAAAGTATTTCTCCTTTTGGGGCACCGGGCTTAAATTTAGCAAAAGTATTGGATGACAAGGATACTCCTTGGGTTGTGGAAATAACAAAAGAAGAGTATGAGAACCTAACAGCAGCAGAAAAAAAGAATCCGATTCGAAATTAATAAAGTCGAGACAGCAAAAGGGAAAAAGGTGATAGATATGATTAATCTTTTACTTTTATTTTTTCCAATTCTGCTAAAACGTTTTGATAATTTGCATCACTTGGCATCCTGAAATCTCCTCTAGGAGATAAACTGACACTACCAACTTTTACACCATCGGGCATACAATTTCTTTTGAATTGTTGTGTATAGAAGCGCTTGATAAATACTTGTAACCATTTTTTTATTTCTTCTTTTCTGAAACTATTTTGAAAGGTATGACAAGCTAGAAAGTAAATCTTTTGAGGTGCTGTTCCATAGCGTAAGAAATGGTAGAGAAAAAAGTCATGTAAAACATAAGGACCAATACTTGATTCTGTTTTTTGTAAGATGTTGCCAGCTTCATCTGGTGGTAACAATTCTGGTGAAATAGGAGTATCTAGAATATCGTCTAATATCTTTTTGCGGGTTCCAGAGTTAGTATCAGCAACCCATTTTACTAAGTAACGTACTAGTGTCTTAGGAATCGAATTATTTACCGCATACATGCTCATATGATCACCGTTATAAGTACACCAGCCTAAAGCAATTTCAGATAAATCTCCTGTCCCAATTACAATACCATGTTCCATATTGGCAACATCCATTAGAATTTGCGTACGTTCTCTTGCTTGGATGTTTTCATAGGTAACACTACGATCGTTTTCATCTAATCCAATCTCTTTCATATGGAAAGAAGCTGCTTTTTTAATGCTAATTTCTTTTAAGGTGGCGCCATATTCTTTGACCAAAGCTTTCGCATTTTTATAAGTTCTTCCTGTGGTACCAAAGCCTGGCATGGTAATACCGATAATATCTTTTGGATCACGACCTAATTTCTCATAAGCTCTTACAATGACTAAAAAAGCTAACGTAGAATCGAGTCCGCCTGAAATGCCAATGACACACTTAGAGTTACCTAGTTGCAATAATCTTCTGGCAAGGGCACTAGACTGTATTTCTAAAATTTCCCTACAACGTTTCTTTCTTTCTTCTTCGCCTGTTGGGACGAAAGGGTATTCTCTATATTCTCTTTGTAATTCTTTTATACTATCACTTACATCTACTTTTATCATTTTATATTCTAGATCACCAGTCTTATTCATATAACTTTTATTTTTTCTTCTATCACTTGCCAACTTGAACACATCAACATCAGCGGTAATAAGGTTACTTTCTAACTGAAATCGTTTATTTTCGGCCAAGAAACTACCATTTTCATAAATCATACTAGCTCCACCAAATAAGAGATCGGAACTAGATTCCATCATCCCACTAGAACAATAGATATAAGCAGAAATTGTCTTAGCGGACTCCATCATTACCAAATTTTTTCGATATTCCTGTTTTCCTACAACTTCGTTGCTACTAGATAAATTAAAGATCATAGTTGCACCCGCTAGGGCGTGGTGATCGCTTGGAGGCGTAACAGTCCATAAGTCTTCACAAATCTCGATTCCAAAAGTAAATTCTGGCTTTTCTGTATCTTGAAATAGCAAATTAGGAGAGATGGGAACTGTTTGTCCTAATAATTCTATTTCATATGTCTTTAAATCTTTACTTGATGAGAACCATCGTTTTTCATAAAACTCAGAATAATTTGGCAAAGCAGTTTTTGGAACAATTCCTAATATTTTTCCTTTTTCGATCACTACGGCACAATTGAACAATTGATTATCATGACGAATAGGCATTCCTAAAATAGTGATAATATTTAGTTCTTTTGTTTCTTCGACTAGTTTTTCGAGGGCTTCTTCGGCTTCATTCAATAACGCATCTTGTAAAAATAGATCGCCACAAGTATAACCAGTTAAAGATAATTCTGGTGTTGTGACAATTGCTACTCCCTTTTTATAAGCTTTTGTTACTTGTTCAACGATTTCAAGAGCATTTTTTAAAGGATTAGCCAAAGATAACTTTGGTACAATTGCACCCACTCTTACAAATCCAAATTCTTTCATTTGTTTTTCTCCTTTCTCCTCTTATCACTTTCCTTGATTCATCTTCTTTATATACGTCTTAGCTTTTTCTAAAGTATACTGAGATTGTACATCTTGAATATAACCCATTTCTATTAACTCATAAGCTTCCTCTAAGCGACATTCAAAATAATGAATGATTTCATCAGAATCAAGTTGTTGTTGTTTTTCTTTTTCGCATCCGAAAGCCAAATAACTATAATTATAAGCAGCACTACAACCTTGATCTTGATAATACCTAGCTAGTTCAATCATTTCTTTTGGTATATAACCAGTTTCTTCTTCCAACTCTCGTTTAGCGGCCATAAGAGGCGATTCCTCTTTTTCCATATAGCCAGCAGGAAGTTCTATGCCAACGCCATTTTTCATAAAAACTCGTGGTTGAACGACAAGAATTGTATTTTTTTCTTTTGTAATAGGAAGAATGATAGCAGCGCTCCCATCTCTTTTTCCTTTTTTTAATTTTTCTCGCTCGAGGCGGCTTCCATTTTCCAGCTCACACTGATATGTTTCAATTTTAAGAAAAGTTTTCTTTTCAGGTTTTTCTATTAACTTGATTTTCTTTGCTTTTAATTCCTTTATATAATCTTGTAATTCTTCTAATTTCTCTCTTCGCATAATTTTTTCACCAACTTTTTCCCCTGATGTTCTTTGATCATGTTTTGCTTTAACACTCTTAGCTTGTCAGATAAATCAACATAATATTCATGAGGGTTGTCAATTCTTGTGATTTCTTCATAAAAGATTTGATATTGTTTTTCACAATAATTTTGAATTTCTTCTAAAGCTGGTTGTGGATAAACTAGTTTTCCTCTTTTGAATATAGGTAGGAGTAAAGGTTTTACTTGATAATTGGTTAATTCTTTTCTTTTCCAAGTATCGATGGGATGAACAAGAGTATAATGATCTTTGTTAATTTCTTCCAAAGCTAAACTAACAACATCCCCAAGCGCATAACCGTTTTGCTTATCATAAAAGCGATAGGTTTTCTTATAACCCGGATTGATTGTTTTGATACTGTCGTTACTAACCTTAATTCGTGGCTCCACAACTCCCTTTTTTTCAATTGCTACTAGTTTATAAACGCCACCAACTCGCTCTTTTGCGGCTGCAATATTATCACCAACTCCTAAACTATCAAATTTTGCTCCTTGCCTTACTAAATCACGAATCGTATATTCATCAAGTCCATTGGAAAGACAAATGGTCGCTTCGGTAAATCCTGCTTCATCAAGCATCTTTCTTGCCTCTTTTGAAAGATAAGCAAGGTCTCCACTATCAATACGAATTCCCTTAAAAGGATAACCATTTGGAACTAAATAATCATTTGCTACCCGAATTGCATTAGGAATTCCACTTCTTAAGGTATCGTAAGTATCAACAAGAAAGATACAATTATCAGGATTACTTTTGGCATATCCTAAAAAAGCCTCATATTCATCTTCTTTTTCTGTAACCAAAGAGTGGGCCATCGTTCCTAAAACGGGAATGTTATATTTCATGCCTGCGTAAGTGTTTGAGGTACCACAACAACCACCAATATAAGCATACTTACTGGCTTCAATAGCAGAATCAATCCCCCGAGCGCGCCTTGCTCCAAATTCCATTACCTTTTTATCCAAGGCTTCTTTCGTAATTCTTTTCGCTGCTGTGGTAACTAAAGAACCATGGTTAAAATTAGCAAGTAGGGCAGTTTCGATGAGTTGAGCTGTGACAATATCTGCCTTGACCGTTAAAACTGGTTCATTTGGAAAAACAAAGGTTCCATCAGGTACGGCATAAATATCTCCTTGGAAAGAAAGGCTTCCTAAATAAGCTAGAAAATCTTCTTCAAAAGTTCCTAGGCTTCTTAAATATTCGATTTCTTCTTTCTCAAAATGAAAGTTTTTAATATAATCAATCGTTTCTTCTAAACCTCCACTAACTGTATATCCTCCTTGAAAAGGATTTTTACGGAAGAAGAGATCAAAATAAGCGATCTCATCTTTTTCTCCTTCCTTAAAATAAGTTTGAGCCATCGTTAACTCATAAAAATCTGTCATTAAAGTTTTGTTTTTCATTTTTCCCATCCTTCCTTATTATCAAATTATTAATATCAAATTTTAAATTTTTTTCACAAGTTGTATTCCTTGCCGTTCCATCAATAAGTAAGCAGCATCTACATAATTCTTTCTTTTTTCTTCATTATAAGTAGCGACGGCATCTTGATGGACTCGGATTGTCAAAGGACGGTTTTGTTGATCAAAATAATTTGCCATACCGATCGCTCCATTGCATACACAAATATCCGTACAACAACCAACGATATCCACTTCCCTTAAATTTGTCGCTTTCCTTAAAACCTCTCTCATTTTTGGAGCTTCCATAAAGCTAGTCGAATTCTTTAAGATAGAAAGTGTATGATCGGCTTTTTCATAATCTCGCAATTCTTCGATTACTTCTTGTTCGCTGGTTCCTATCAAAGCGTGTTCTCCAAGCTGAGCTACTTCGGTAGAATCTTTCGTATGAGCATCTTTAATAAAGAGAATTAACCCTTCTATTTCCTGATACTCCTTGATTAATTCTAATTGTCTTGGAATTGTTCTTGCAATCCTATAATCATGCATATTTCCTTCTCGTACAAAGCCATTTATCATATCTACTATGACCAAAGCTTTACGATAAAGTTTTAAGTTTTTCATTTGTTTTTTCTCCTATCTTAATAACAAATTGTTAATAACAAATTTTAAAAAAAATAAGTTTTTCGAATTTGTTATTAACATTATATTAATAACAAAAGACTTTGTCAACCATTTTTTGAAATAAAATGAGAAACAAGAAAATAAGTATAATAAAAAATGTTCAAAAAATACAATTATAATCCAAATTGACAAATAAGAAGTGATGATATATTCTTATATCAGAAAGAGGATCAAAATGAAAAATATTTATATTATTGGGGTTCCACGAACAGGAAAAACGACTCTTGCTCATTTATTAAAAGAAGCATATCCCGCCTTCAATTTAATTTCGTTTGAAGCGGTACGGAATGCCTTTATGAAAACCCAACCAGAGTTACAAATGGACAATCGAGAAAGTCTGGCTCGCCAAGAAATCTTACCGTCTTTTCTGATTGAATTTTTAAATTGGAATAAAGTATTTACGAGTTATGGTAATATCTTAGAAGGAGATTTTATAACGATCGAAAAGTTAGTGAATTATGTACAAAAAGAGGATATCATCCTTTGCTTAGGCTTTTCCAAACGAAGCTTAAAAGAAATTAGTCAAGGAATCAAGAGTCATGATAGGGAAGAGGACTATACCAAAGATTGGTCAATAGAAAAAATAGAAAAGCATTTTTATAATTTAGAAGCAACGGATGCCGCCAACTATGAAGCTTGTAAAAAATATCATATTCCTTATTATGATACTTATGAAGAGCGACAGGCAACGTTTGAGAAAATAATAAAGGATCTAAAAGAGAAAGGAAGTTAGAATCATGTGGATTTATTTTGTAGGAGCAGTTCTCCTTATCCTTGTTGTCTATGCTTTGGTTACCTTTAATAGTTTTATCAAATTAAATAATATGGTAAAAGAAGCCTTTTCGACCATGGATGTTTATTTGAAAAAAAGATGGGATTTAATTCCTAATCTGGTAGAAACGGTGAAAGGCTATGCTAAACAGGAACAAGATACCCTAAAGAAGGTAACGGAATTACGGAATACGGTTTATGATCAGTTATCAAAGGAAGAAAAGATCAAAACAAATGTTGAGCTTTCTTATGATATGCCAAAAGTCATGGCTTTCGCAGAAGCCTATCCTGATTTAAAAGCCAGTGAAAACTTTAAAGATTTAAGCGATAAACTTACGAAGATAGAAGATGATATTGCTAATGCTAGAAAGTATTATAATGGAACGGTTCGTCTTTTTAATAATAAAGTGGAGATGTTTCCGAATAATCTTTTGGCCAAACTCTTTGGCTTTCATTCTCAATTAATGTTTGAAGCTTCTCCAAAGGAAAAAGAAACTGTGAAAGTAGAATTATAACGAGGAGGAACTCATGAAAAAAAGATTAGAAAGAGTAATTTTATTTACGGTAGTCTTGTTATCTCTTTGCTGTCTTTTTCCTTTTAATACGAAAGCATTAAGCAAAGAAATAACCAATACGGATATCAATACGGCGGAAAATTTCGACGTGGGTAGTTTATCTTTTACCGATATTACTTATAAGGATTATTCCAACACTTCAACCGCTGCTTTTGGCTTAACAGGTACCATGGAAAATCATACGGATCAAGACGTAACTTTTGTTTCTACTATTTCTTATTATGATGAAAATGATACGCTGATAATAGAAACACATCGTTCTTTTAAGGCATTGCCTGGCACGAGTGACTTTAATCAAATGTCAAATATCTCTCTTTTAAATGGTTATCCCCCAAGTGATATCAAGTATTACCATCTTACCATTGAGATAGAAGAAGAGAATACTACTGGCTCTTATGATAATACGCCAAGTGACATGGAGGCCTATGCTTATCAAGATTATGTGATTAATGCTTATGATGTGAATGTCGTGGTCTATGAAAATAATACGTTGGATATCACGGAGACCATTACAGCTTATTTTAATGTGCCAAAGCATGGGCTCATTCGAACGATACCACTTAAAAATAAAGTAAGACGACTAGATGGCAGCAGTAAGAATAATCGTATACAAGTGTCGAATGTAACCGTTGATCAGGAATATTCTACGTCAAAATCTCAAGGAAATTATCAAATCAAAATAGGATCTCCTAACAAGACTTTAACAGGAGAACAAACCTTTACTATAAAATACACTTATAATTTAGGACAAGATCCCATGAAAAATTATGATGAATTATACTTTAATCTCATTGGCAATGGTTGGGATACAGCAATAGGGAATATCACCTTTACGATTACGATGCCCAAAGAATTTGATTCCAGCAAGCTAGGCTTTTCTGCTGGAGAAGAAGGATCAACTGAGAATGATAATGTCAATTATAGCGTGGTGGGCAATCAAATCAAAGGGGATTATGATGGGATCTTAGAAGCAGGAGAATCATTAACGGTAAGATGTGAACTCCAAGAAGGCTACTTTGTAGGAGCAGCGCTTATTATCAACTACAGCGATTATTTTCCTTTCCTAATTCCAGTTCTTTGTTTATTCATTTCCTTTCTTTTATGGCTTAAGTTTGGAAAAGACGACAAAGTAGTAGAAACAGTGGAATTTTATCCTCCAGAAGGTTTTAATAGTTTAGAGGTAGGTTTCTTGTATAAAGGCAAAGCCGATTCGAAAGATGTAACTTCCCTTTTAATTTATTTAGCGAATAAAGGTTATATTAAAATAATAGAATATGAAGAGAAGTCATTATTCACGACAAAGAAAGAATTTAAAATTACAAAATTAAAAGATTATGATGGCAATAACAGGAATGAAAGAGTCTTTTTAAATGGCTTATTTAAAGGAAAAAAGAGAGAATCTACAACGAATCAATTGGAAGTAACCTCAACTGATTTATATGACAAATTTTATGTAACAACGAACAGCATTTTAAATAACATCAATAAAACGACTAACCAAAATAAGATTTTTGAGAAAAATGTCATGCCGAAAAAAGCGATCCTTGTTTCTATGATGATTTTAAGTTACTGTGTGATTACGATATTACCAATATTGACTTATGGAGATCCAGATAGTTTACTTTATGCTCTTTTGTTCCCTGGGATTGGCATTGTCATATTATATTCCATGCTTTGTAATCGAAAAAAGAATCTTTTTCTCCTTCTCTTTGTCCTAGTATGGTTTTATCTTTTTGCTGGTCTTCCTTGGGAAAATGCGGTATTACCAGCTTTAGAAGAAGATCCGATCTGTTTGGGTGGCTATTTTCTGGGGATCCTTTGTATGATAGGAATAGGGATCTGTTTAAAATATTTACCCAAAAGAACAGCTTATGGCAATGAGATCTTAGGAAAATTAAGAGGCTTTAAGCGCTTTTTAGAGACCGCAGAAAAAGAAAGATTAGAAGCTCTTGTGGTGGAACACCCTACTTACTTTTATGATATCTTACCATATACCTATGTTTTGGGAGTATCAGATAAATGGATTAAAAAATTTCGTTTTATTTCCACTCCTGCCCCAGCTTGGTATGATAGTCCTAATGCTTTTGATATAGCCACCTTTTCTACCTTTATGTCTTCGACTATGTCAAATGCAGAACATACCTTTTCATCAGGTTCTTCTAGTAGCGGTTCTTCAGGAGGGTCATCTGGTGGTTCTTCTGGTGGCGGATTTTCTGGTGGTGGCTCCGGTGGAGGTGGAGGTAGCTCTTGGTAGCTATCTTTTTTGTTTAAAAAAGAAAAAATGTCTCATACTATGAAGGGTGATAATATGATAAGACATTCTCTTTGGGAAGAGGGAAGAAGAAAAAAAGAAGAATCTTCTGCCTTGGAAAGGGAAACAGACATTTTAATTATTGGGGGAGGAATTACGGGCCTAACTACCGCCTACTTTCTAAAAGATTGTGGAAAAAGGGTTCTACTCTTAGACAAAGGAGAAGTAGGAGGCGGCGTAACTGCGAAAACAACGGCCAAAATTACTTATTTACAAAAAACAATTTATCAAGAATTAAAAGAAAGATTCAATAAAGAAACAGCCAAACAATACTATCATTCCCAAAAAGCAGCGATCAAGTTATTAACAAACATTGTGGAAAAAGAAAAAATAGCTTGTGACTTAACCGAAACCGACTCCGTTATTTTTTGTTTCGAAGAAAGTAATATAGAGAAAATAAAAAAAGAAGAAGCTCTTTTAAGGGAATGGAAAGAAGAAATAGAACCCATCATGCATGAGCAAATAAAGTATGGAATCAAGGGAAAAAATACGTATACTTTTCATCCTTTAAAGTATCTTGATAGTCTAACAAAAATAGTCAAAAAGAAAGTAAACATCGCTGAAAATGTGTTAGTAACCCAAATAAAGGAAGAAGATGGGTATCTTGTCAAAACTTCAAAAGGGCAAGTGAAATCCAAGACAATTGTAGTCGCTTGCCATTATCCTTTCTTTTTAATCCCTATTATGATCCCTCTAAAAACTTATATCAAACGAGAATATGTAAATGCGGCAAGGGTAAAAGAACCTAAAAATTATATGGCCCTTAATATCGATTCTTCTCTTCATTCTCTTCGATATTATAAAGACTATTTGATTTATGTTTCTTTGGATCATAAACTAACCAGTCGTATAAATTATCAAAAAAATTATGAAGAGAGTAAGAAACAGTTTAAAAAATTCTTTCACGAGACTCCAGAATATACTTGGATGAATCAAGATATTATGAGTCATGATGGGTTGCCTTTTATTGGCAAAATAAAAGAGAATCTCTTCCTTGCTACAGCCTATAATGCTTGGGGAATGACAAACGGTACGCTTGCCGCCAAATTAATAAGCGATGAAATCAGGGGCCATATTTCTTTTTACCACCAGTTATTTGATCCCAAAAGAAACAACCTCACTTTAATGATCAATTCTTTTGTGGGAAGTTTTGCCTATTTAAAAGTTTATGCCCAAGCCTTGTGGAAAAAGAATTTACCGGTTTATATTACCCAAACGGGAGTACGTTACGGACTTTATCAAGATCAAGACGGAACTGTCCATAAAATAAAACTTGTTTGTCCACACATGAAATGTAGCCTTGTCTTTAATAAGGAAGAAAAAACCTGGGATTGCCCATGCCATGGCTCTCGCTTTGATTTAGATGGCAATATCATTGAAGGTCCAGCCAAAGAAGACTTATCGAAAACAACGTATAAAAAAGAAGAAGATGATCACAATAACAGTGAGGAGGATCAAAATGAATGAAAAATATGAATTATTAGAACATATTCATAAAGATGCTTCGATGGCTACTTACACTTTGACAAAACTAATAGAAACCTTGAAAGAAAAAGATAACAAAATCAAAGGAAAAGTCGAAGACATCTTAAAAGAATATGCCCAGTATGAAACAAAAGTCAAGGCAGAATTAGAAAAACACCACATCAAACCGACAGGAGAAGGCAATATGGCTAAAATCATGTCCACGATGGAGATCAAAAAAGAAGTAAAAAGTGACAATAGTGATGCTGCTATTGCCGATATGTTAATTAAAGGAATTTCCATGGGTAGTATTGAAATGGAAAAGAAGGTAAAAGACTATCGTGATCGTGTAGATAAGGAACAATTACAATTAGCAGAAGACTTTTTGAAATTTCAGCAACAAACGATCGAAAGATTAAAAGAATATTTATAAGGAGGAAAGAAAATGCAATTACAATATCAAGAAGTACCAAATATGATCAGTGAAAAGGATTTAGATTATTTATCAGATATGTTTCATTGGAATTATGGTGCTTATAAAAATGTCGTAAATGCGAAAACCAATATAACTGATCAAGAAATAAAAACTGTTTTTGACAAGGCCGAGAATTTATTTCATGGCAATATAACCAAAGTTTTACAAATCTTAAATCAAGGAGGTTGCAATGAATAATAACAAAATTAAAAATCCCCAAATGCAAGTGGCAAAAGGTACCGCTTTGAATGAGAAAGACTATATTACAACTCTTTTGAGTAATTTAAAAGAATTGACCAAAAACTATGCTGTTGCTTTAACCGAGGCGAGCAATGAAGTGCTCTATCAAGAGTATAAAAAGATGTTCGATCAATACTCATCCTTACAAAGAGAAGTTTATGAAATAATGTTTCGCAAAGGTTTTTATGTTTTAGAACAAGCGGAAGAGCAAAAGGTAATGGAAAAATACCAGACTTTAAATCAAGAATTTACAGATTTAACCGTCTAAGACAGAAATGTCTTTTTCTTTTTGGGAAAGTTGTGCTATGATAGTGATAGAAAAAAGCAAAAGTAGAAAGGATATATTATGCAAGAGATCATTTTAAATTTAATGAATCAATTTGGCTATTTTGGAGTTTTCTTCTTAATTGCCTTTGAAAATATTTTTCCTCCCATTCCGTCCGAAGTTATTTTAGCTTTTGGAGGATTTATGACAACCTACACCAAATTAAGTGTACCCCTTGTCATTGTGGCCGCTACCTTAGGTTCCTTAGTGGGAGCCTATGTTCTTTACTTTATTGGTAAAATATTAAATAAAGAAAGATTGAAAAAAATAGTCTCAGGCAAAGTGGGAAAAGTATTACATCTAAAAAGAGAAGATATTGATAAAGCCGATGCTTGGTTTGATCGCAAAGGAAATATCGCCGTTTTCTTCTGCCGCTTTGTTCCTATTGTGCGCAGTCTGATCTCAATACCCGCTGGAATGAGTGAAATGCCTCTTTTCAAGTTTACTTGTTACACAGTGGTAGGTTCTGCTATTTGGAATACCGTATTGGTCGTTTTAGGTAGTATCATGGGAGACAACTGGACCAAAATTGTATCCGTGATGGATGAATATTCTCAAATTGTTCTATGGCTTTTAATTGCCGTTGTAGTTATTGTAGTAATTGTTTTTATTCGAAAAAATAAAAAGAAAAAAGCAAACAAAGAAAAAAGCAAGAAGTAAAAAGAAAACTGTTTGCAAAATGATATGAACCCCGTTTCTTGGACATAGAAACGAGGTTTTTATATGAGTAAATTGAGTTATGAAGATAAAATAAATTTATATAATGATTGGAAGATGGGCGGTTCTATGACTTTGCTATCGAAAAAATATAATATTGCAATACCTGGTGTTCAATATTTATGTAGGTTAATAGATAAACACGGAATAGATATTTTAACTTCAAAAAATAAAGAACATCCAAAATATGAAAAAGAAGAAGCAATCAATCGAGTATTAATAAATGGCGAAGCTGTTTGGGCAGTAGCATTAGATATGGGACTTCTTAGTAAAGGAATGTTAATAAATTGGATTAAAAAATACAAAGAAAACGGTTATAATATAGTTGAACGAAAGCGAGGACGTCCAACTATGTCAAAAGTAATAAAGAAAAAAAGAATGAAACTCAAGAAGAAAAAATAAAAAGATTAGAAGAAGAAAATCTATATTTGAAAGCGGAGCTAGAATACTCAAAAAAATTGAGAGCCGTAGTTCAAGCAAGGAAGAATCGACAACAGAAGAAAAAGTAAGTGTTGTAAGTGAACTACGGCTAATCTATCCATTAAAGATTCTCCTAAAAGTATCAGGACTAGCAAAATCAGTTTATTATTATACTTTATCAAAAAAGGATAAAGATGATGAAAATAAAGAAATTATAGATAAAATAAAAGAAATATTCTTATATCATAAAGAAAGATATGGATATCGTAGAATTACTTTAGAATTGAGAAATCAAGGATATGAAGTAAATCATAAAAAGGTTTATAGAATAATGGTTAAATTAGGATTAAAACCTTTAAAAAGGAATAAAAGAAAGTACTCATCTTATAAAGGGACAGTTGGTAAAATAGCAGATAATCTTATCAATAGAGATTTTGAAGCAGATAAGCCAAACAAAAAATGGTACACCGATGTAACAGAATTTAATTTAAGAGGAGAAAAATATATTTATCTCCAATAATAGATGGATTTAATCAAGAGGTAAAGTCTTATGATATTTCTAAATCTCCTAACCTTGAACAAATTAATCGTATGCTAAATATAGCATTTACAGAAAATATAAATTTAGATGGTTTAATCTTTCATTCCGATCAAGGATGGCAATATCAACATCAATCTTATCAACAACAGTTAAAGAATAAAGGAATAAGACAAAGTATGTCTAGGAAAGGAAATAGCATGGACAATGGACTTATGGAAAACTTTTTTGGAATACTAAAAACTGAAATGTTTTATAATCAAGAAGATAATTATAAAACAATAGATGATTTAATAAATGCAATAAAGAACTATATTTATTATTATAATCATGATAGAATTAAAGAGAAATTAAAAGGATTGTCTCCTGTAAATTACAGGTTACAATCCTCTAATTAGAAACTATTTATAAATTGTCCAACTTTTGGGGTTCAGTTCAAAAAAACAGTTCTTTTTTTTCGTCTTAAGGTATAAAAAAGGACAAGGATCGATAAAATTAAAGAAGAAATGTGCTATACTAAAAAGAAAGGAAGATGCTATGTTAGAATTAAAACATATAAAGAAAAGTTATAAAACAGGTAACTTTGTTCAACATGCCTTAAAAGATGTTAGTATAAAGTTTCGTAAAAATGAATTTGTGGCGATATTAGGACCTTCTGGTAGTGGAAAAACAACTTTATTAAATATTATTGGAGGACTGGATCGTTATGATAGTGGCGATTTGATTATTAATAACAAAAGTACCAAGCAATTTAAAGCTACCGATTGGGATAGTTATCGAAATAACTGCATCGGTTTTATTTTTCAGACTTATAATCTAATTGGGCATATTAGTGTCTTAGAAAATGTGGAAATGGCTTTAACACTATCTGGATATAAAAGGAAAGATAAACGAAAGAAAGCTTTGGAGGCTCTCGATAAAGTAGGCTTAAAAGATCATGCTTATAAAAAGCCCAATCAATTATCAGGCGGACAAATGCAACGAGTGGCCATCGCTAGAGCTTTAGTGAATGATCCGGATATTATTTTAGCAGATGAACCCACAGGAGCCTTGGATTCGAAAACAAGTATTCAGATTATGGATCTAATCAAAGAAATCGCCAAAGATAAATTAGTAATTATGGTAACGCATAATGCTTCGTTAGCAGAAGAATATGCCACTAGAATTATTGAATTTAAAGATGGAGAAGTGGTTCATGATTCCAATCCGATCAAAAAAGAAGAAAAAGAAACGGGAGCGGTTCATATTCGAAAAACCGTCTTAAGTTATCTTTCGGCCCTTCATTTATCCTTTAATAATATCAAAACCAAAAAGGGAAGAACTTTCTTAACGGCTTTTGCAGCCTCCATTGGTATTATTGGAATTGCTTTAATTTTATCCCTATCCAATGGTTTTCAGATTCAAATTGATGAGTTTGAGAAGAGTACACTTTCTCAAATGCCCATAACCATTAGTGAACAATCCATTCAACTAGATGAAGAAACGATGGAAGAGCAAATGCAAGTCGTCACAAATGACAAAGAAAAATATCCCACTAGGAAAGAAGTGATTCCAGTAGACTCTCTTGCTGATTCAATGCTTCATCAAAATATAATTACGGAAGATTATATCAACTATATTGAAGCTTTGGATCAAAGTCTATTAGGTGGAAAAGCGTATCAAAGAGCAACAGCTTTAAATCTTATTACCGAAAAGGAAGATGGAACCTATCAAAAGGTGAATACCGGAACGACTATGAATGATATGTGGCAAGTCTTTCCTAGCCGAACGGAGGAAGCAGAAGCTGGGGTAGTAGAGGAAAATTATGATGTCCTAGCGGGAAATCTGGATAGTAAAGAACTAGGCTTGATTCTTGCAATAGATAGCAAAAATGGAGTTAATAAAACACTTTTAGAAACATTAGGGTTTAGTGGGGAAGAAAATGTCAGCTTTGATCAACTTCTCGGAAAAGAAATGAAAGTGGTCTTGAATAATGATTATTATCAAAACTATGGCAATTATTTTATGCCGAATACCGATTATGAGGCCCTTTACCAAAATGAAAATGATATAACCGTCCGAATAAAAGCAATCATTCGTGGCAAAGAAGATAAAGAGATGATTACGAATGGCAGTACCATGTATTATACGGAAGCCTTAATTGATCAAGTGATTGATCAAAACAAGGAAAGTGATATTGTCAAAGCCCAAGAAGAAAGGGATTATAATATTTTAAGTGGATCTGCTTTCGATGAAGAAAACACCAAAGAAATTGCCTTATCTTATTTAGGAGCCGATACGGTCCCTAGCGCTATTTACTTATATCCGAAAGATTTTAATAGTAAAGATGAAATTACAGAATATCTCGACAAATATAATGAAGGAAAAGAAGAACAAGACCAAATTGTTTATACCGATATGGCGGCGATGATGAGTGATTTATCTGGCAATATTATGGACGCCATTACCGTTGTTTTAATTGCTTTCTCTTCCATTTCCCTTGTTGTGTCCAGCATTATGATCGCTATTATTACTTACATTTCCGTTTTAGAACGGACCAAAGAGATTGGAATTCTTCGAGCTTTAGGTGCAAGAGGCAAAGATATTACCAGAGTCTTTAATGCCGAGACGATGATCATTGGTTTCTGTAGTGGTGTTTTAGGCTTGCTCATTGCTTATCTATTAACCTTTCCAGCCAATCGTGTGATTGAAAATCTAACCGGCCTAGCAGGGGTAGCGAAACTAAATCCAATTCATGCCCTTATTTTACTTATCATTAGCATCACCTTAACGGTTTTAAGTGGCTTTATTCCAGCCAAGATGGCTAGTAAAAAAGATCCTGTTGTAGCGCTTAGAACAGAATGATCTTGAAAAACCAGCCAGACTTTGCTATACTTCATTTATAGCAAAGTTTTATGCCGACTTAGCTCAGTTGGTAGAGCAACTCATTCGTAATGAGTAGGTCGAAGGTTCGAGTCCCTTAGTCGGCACCATTTTGTTTATCGCCCTTATTTTATAAGGGTTTTATTATGCGATTAATTGTTCATCGCTTAATCATCTTCTATTTTCTTAATTTATGTATGGGAATTCAATCAAAAGCTTTTATGTGAAAGGAGAATGTTTTTTATGGTTAAAATAGTTGAGTTCTTATCGTATGTTTGGTATCATAGAATGTAGGAAAATTACAATGATAAGAAGGAGAAGTCAATGATTACAGTAGACCATGTAACAAAGAAATTTATACGCATAAAAAACAAACACGAAAAAGAAGAGATCTATGCCGACCAAGATATCTCTTTTACCGCTAACGATGGAGAGATTATTGGTATTCTAGGTCCAAATGGAGCAGGGAAGACAACGCTCCTTCGTATGATTGCAGGAATTCTAGAACCCACGGAAGGAACGATTTTATTTGATAAATTGAACTATAAAGATAACGAGATTGAGATCAAACGTCAAATTGCTTATCTTTCTGGCAATACAAAACTATATGAAACTTTAACAACTTATGAGTTATTAAAAATGTGTTGTGAAATTTATCAAGTGGAACCGAAGGAGGCCGAAAAAAGAATTCAAGAAATTGCCAAAATATTGAAAATGGAATCCTTTTTATGTAACAAAATTGAGAATTTATCCACAGGTCAAACCCAAAAAGTAAATATTGCAAGATGCCTTGTTCATCATCCAAAATATTATATTTTAGATGAAGCGACCACTGGTCTTGATATTATTTCTAGTCAGATTATTTTAGATTTTATAAAAAGTGAAAAAGCAAAAGGAAAAACAATTCTCTATTCCACTCATTATATGGAAGAAGCTGAAAATATTTGTGATAGAGTGATTATGATTAATAAAGGGCAAGTGATTAAAACAGGAACGCCAGAGAAAATTAGGAAAGATACCAAAACAACGAATTTACGAGATGCTTTTTTTGCTTTGATTGGGGGTACTTTCGATGAAGAGTAATTTATGGAATATTTTAAAGAAAGAATTAAGAGAACTCTTTCGTGATAAAAAGTCACTGGCCATGATGTTGGTGATTCCTATTTTTATCCCTCTTCTTGTCATTGGAATGTCTGCTTTGTTTGAAGCTGAAACAAATATGAGTATTGAGGAATATAACAAAATTGGTTTTGCCTACCAATTATCTTCCATAGAAAAATCTCTAGCCGATGAGATGAATGTTGATGTCATAAATGGAAGCGAAAAAGAACTAGCAGAAGACTATAAAAAAGGAACGATTAATCTCTATATTACCAAAGAAGGGACTCATTATACGATTCATAGTGATGGATCCGATAAGAGTACTTATGCTTCTAATTTAATGGAAACTTATTTTAATACCTATAAAGAAATGTTGCAACAACAATATTTAGAGGGGAAGAATATAAAAGCCGATGAAATATCAAATATTATAACCGTAGAAGAACAAGTGGTCGAAGAGGATAATTTCTTTGCAAGTTATATTAAAAACTTTGCCTTCTTATTTATTTTAATGGCGATAACGGTATCTGCTACCTATCCCGCAACCGATACAACAGCAGGGGAACGAGAAAGAGGAACGTTAGAGACTCTTCTTACCTTTCCTATTAAAAGCAAAGATATTATCATTGGAAAGTTTTTAGGGGTAACGGTATCTTCTATTATTACCGGCTTATTAAGTTTAGGGCTTGCCATTCTTTCTTTATTCATCACCAAAGATATGTTTACCATTTATGAAGGCGTTGATGTCATGTTTTCAATGAGTAGTATTATTTATGCCATTCTTGTGATCATAACGTATTCCTTCTTTATTAGTGGCTTATGTATTGCAATTGCTTCCACGGCCAAAACATTTAAAGAAGCTCAAAGTGCTCTAACCCCTTTAACCTTCATTTCCTTGTTCCCTGGCATGATTGCTTTTATGGTAGGAATCAAAACGACTCCTTTAATTGCTGTAATTCCTTTCTTAAACTTTACTACCATTTTTACTGATATTACGGCTGGCAATATTAATATAGTAAATATTATTTTGATGATAGCGTCAACACTCCTTTATATTAGTATTGTCTTTGTCTATATTATCAAGCAATATAAGTCAGAAAAAGTATTGTTTGCCAAATAAAAAAGTCTCTAAAAAGAGATTTTTTCTTTCTACTGATTAAAATAAATATAAGGAACGCCTAACTTCTTATAGAATTCTGAAGCTCTAGGCAAGGAGAAAAGCCGGGCGAAAATTAAATTATAAAGTTCATCAAATAAGAAAATAGCACATAAAGTATAACTGAAAATTAAGAAATGCTTTTTCTTCATTCGGTGTGCTAAAAAGAAGCAGAAGGGAACAAGAACATAAATCAACAACAAACTAGAAATTCCAAAAACAAGCACACTTCTAAGACAAACATAACCATTGATATTTCCAAAGCTAAGAATCTCTTTGCTATAATCCCAACATTTTACTTTCATGATATGTTCCATGATAAAGCCACCAATATACTCTAATACACCCGAAGTAATAACACTAACCAAAAAGACAAAAAGTGGATTTTTTCTTTCTTTATAAGTAAAAAGAAAGATGAGCACAGCTCCAATGGCATAGATATTAATCCAAGGCAAGAAATTTCCGCCGCGGTAATAAAATTGCTTCATGCCACTATTGAAATAGTAAAAAATAAATTCATAAAGGAAGCCAAATACTCCAGCGAATACAATGATAAGACAAAAGATACCCACCCAAGTACTTTTATCAAAAGTATAATCTTTGTGAATATAGTTTTTAAATTTTTCCTTCATACTGCTACTCCTACTTCTTATCTTTATTTCTATCATATCAAAAATATCTATTTTTGCAACTGTGAGGAGAAAGAAAAAGTTTGTCTTATTCTTTTTTTCCTGTTATACTAAAACTACGAAAAGGAGGAACAACATGGCAAAAAAAGAAAATTTATTACTCGATGTCGATGAAGTAATCTGCTTTCCCGGTTTCTTAGAGGCGATCAATGCTTTTTTAGGAACCAATTATGAGATTGATGACTTTACCGATTATTATATGGATGAAGTGGCAATTCCGAAGGAACATTTTCAAGAGTTCAATCGTTTTTTAAAAGAAAGAAATCTTTATGAGAATGCTTCCCCTTTGCCTTATGCCGTAGAAACCATTAAAAAGTTAGCTGATTACTATGATATCTTTTTATTATCTTCTTGTGTGAATCCTTTTGATATCGAGGGTTCGGGGAAAAATTTTAAAGATAAGTATGATTATTTACGGAAGACTTTACCCTTTCTTAATCCGGAACAAGTTATCTTTACCAGTGCAAAACATTTAATTCAAGCCGATTCTCAAATTGATGATCGTTTATCTAATCTAAAGACAAATGCAAACATAAAGATTCTATTTCCTTCCTATCACAATCGCAAGATAAAGGAAGATGAGTTAAAAGCGCAAGGAGTGTTAAGAGCAGGATATGATTGGCGGACTGGTTGGTTAGAGGTAGAAGAGATCCTACTTTCTGAAAGCCAAGGAAAACAATTGATCAAAAAATAAAGCTCCCCTTTAAGAGGAACTTTTTTCTTTGTTTAAATATTGAATTGCTTTTAAAGCGGCTACCGTACCATCCGAAACGGCTGTAGTCAATTGCCGAAATTCTTTTTCTCTACAATCTCCTGCTACAAAAATACCCTCAAGGTTGGTAGTCGTATCATGAGACACGACATATTTCTGTTGTTCTAAGGAAAGAAGCCCTTTAAGAAAAGTTGTCTGAGGAACGAGTCCAACCGCTAAAAACACCCCATCTACTTTTAATGTTTTTTCTTTTCCATTTTCTAAAAAGGTAATCCCTTCCAATGCATCCTTACCCAAATAAGAAGTCACTTTACTTTGGTAATGAATTTCGACATTCTGTTTGGCACTTAATTTCTTTTTTAAGCCTTCTTCACAAGTAAGATGATCGAGATCTTGCAAAAGATCAACTTTTTTACAAATATCAGCAAGGTTAATAGCTTCTTGTACGGCACTATTGCCTCCTCCGATAACCGCTACGTTTTTCTCTTTATAAAAGGCACCATCACAACTCACGCAGAAGGAAATACCATTTCCAATAAACTCTTCTTCCTTATTAAGATGTAACCGCCGATGAGTAGTCCCCAAAGCTAGAATAATGGTTTTCGTCTGATAACGATTGCAATCGGTGATAACGGTCTTGACTTTGCCATCTTTAATTTCTAAAGCTTCCTCTAATTGGATTTTTCCTTTAAGGTTAACCACTTGTTCATACATTTGATTCATAAGGTCACTTCCACTAATGGAAGAAAAACCAGGATAATTTTCTACTTTGGAAGAAGCCGTAATTTGGCCACCAATGTTTTCTTTTTCTAATATTAAAACTTTTTTGTCAGCTCTTAAAAGGTAAATAGCGGCAGTTAGACCTGCTGGTCCACTGCCTATAATAATCGCATCATACATGGTTGATATTCTCCCTCAAATACTTTTTAATATTAGAAACATTTGTTATTTTTTCTACTTTATCCCCCTCAAAGATAAGTAGAGTAGGCGCTTGTTTGACCCCATGTTCTTGACAGAAAGTAGGATCCTCATTCGCATCGACTTTTTCATAAGGAATGTTGTATTCTTTCAAAAGAGATTCGGCCATCTTACAATTCGGACAAGTGGCGGTTTTTACGAGGATGATTTTCTTTTCTTTTTTGGATTTTTTCTCTTTTGGTTCTTCACAAGTCTCGGTTCCTTTGAATTTGGAAGACTTTAAATCATATGTTTTTCGATGTTTGTATTCTTCAATTTTTCCATCATTCCAATTGGCTACTGGTCGGTAATAACCCGTAATTCTACTATAAACTTCGGTTGGTTTTCCACAATAAGGACAGATTTTCTGTTCCCCAGCTAAATAACCATGTTCTCGACAGATCGAATAAGTAGGGGAGATTGTATAATAAGGTAATTTATAATTTTCAGCAATCTTTCTTACTAGATTGGCACAGGCTTGCCAAGAATCGATCCGCTCTCCTAAGAAAGCATGGAAAACAGTACCAGAGGTATATAACGTTTGTAAATCATCTTGAATGTCTAAAGCTTCAAATAAATCACTCGTATAGCCAACTGGTAAATGAGAGCTGTTGGTATAAAAAGGTGTTTCTCCTTCATCGGCAGCAGTAATAATATCAGGATATTTTGCTTTATCCATTTTGGCTAAGCGGTAGGTGGTAGATTCAGCTGGGGTTGCTTCCAAATTGTAGAGGTCCCCATATTCCTCTTGATAATCGCTTAACTTATTTCTCATGAAATTTAAAACATCTTTGGCAAATTCTTGTGTTTCTTTGTGCGTAAGATCTTTTCTTAACCAAGCTGCATTTAACCCTACCTCATTCATACCAATTAAGCCAATGGTTGAGAAATGATTATCTAGCGTTCCTAAATATCTTTTGGTATAAGGATAAAGGCCATTTTCAAGAAATTTTGAAATCACATCCCGTTTGATTTTCAAAGAACGAGCGGCAATGTTCATCATGTTTTCTAAGAGATCGTAGAATTCCTCTTTATCTTTGGATAAATAAGCAATTCTTGGTAAGTTAATCGTAACAACACCAATGGATCCAGTACTCTCACCACTTCCGAAATAACCTCCGGACTTCTTTCTTAATTCTCTTAAGTCAAGACGTAACCGGCAGCACATACTGCGAACATCACTTGGTTCCATATCACTATTAATATAGTTCGAAAAATAAGGGGTTCCATATTTGGCCGTCATTTCGAATAAAAGACGATTGTTTTCGGTATCACTCCAATCAAAATCTTTAGTGATGGAATATGTTGGAATAGGGTATTGAAAGCCTCTACCATTGGCATCTCCTTCGATCATAACCTCAATAAAAGCCTTGTTAACCATATCCATTTCTTTTTGACAATCTTTATAGCAGAAGTCCATCTCTTTTCCACCAACAATGGCTTTTAATTCTGCGAGATCATTTGGCACGGTCCAATCAAGGGTAATATTCGTAAAAGGTGCCTGGGTTCCCCAACGGCTAGGAGTATTGACGCCATAGATAAAAGATTGAATACATTGTTTCACTTCTTTATAAGATAAATGATCGGCTTTTACAAAAGGAGCAAGATAAGTATCAAAAGAAGAGAAAGCTTGAGCCCCTGCCCACTCATTTTGCATAATGCCTAGAAAATTGACCATTTGATTACAAAGGGTAGCAAGGTGTTTGGCAGGGGAAGATGTGATTTTTCCCGGAACTCCTCCAAGGCCTTCTTGAATCAACTGCTTTAAACTCCAACCTGCACAGTATCCCGTTAACATGGATAAATCATGAAGATGCAAATCTCCGTTTCGATGGGCATTGGCAATTTCTTTATCATAAACTTGACTTAACCAATAATTGGCTGTAATCGCACCCGAATTACTTAGGATAAGTCCTCCAATCGAATAAGTAACGGTAGAGTTTTCTTTTACCCGCCAATCATTTACTTGCAAATAATTATCAACAACCTCTTTATAGTCTAGTAAAGTTTCGCTGATATTCCGCATTTTTTCATGTTGGTCGCGATATAAAATGTAAGCTTTAGCTACCTCCGAATAGTCTGCTTTAATTAAAACATTTTCCACACTATCCTGAATATCCTCGACATCAATAATATTATCTTTTACTTTCTTCTCAAAGTCCGCGGAAACCTTTAAAGCTAAAAAGTCTAATACATCATCATCGTAATTGCTATCACAAGCTTCAAACGCTTTTTTCATTGCTTTTCTAATTTTTCCTAAATCAAAGGAAACAATTTTTCCATCTCTTTTTCTTACTCGATACATAATAATCCCTCCTATAAACCTCGAATGATTAGATTTGGCATTTTCGTTTTTAAACTTTGTTTTAATTGTAATAATTCCTCAGTAGAAAAACCGTGAAGTCCTTTTTGAATCACATTATCACTATCTTCATAGTTTTGTAGATAATAAGCTGTTTTGGGACAAAATAATTTTCCTATCGCTAAAATATCATCTACAGTATGTAATTCTTTTACAATCGTTGTGCGAAACTCATGGGGAATGGAAGACTCTTCTAAAAGTTGGATGCTTGCTTTTACCGCTTCTAGAAAAGGATTTTTCACTCCCACAGTTTCTTGGTATTTGGCAAAGTTATTCTTAATATCCATGGCCACATAATCCACAAGTTGTAGATCGATTAGTTCTTTGAGTTTGTTAGGACTCGTTCCATTGGTATCCAATTTAATGGCGAAGCCCATTTTCTTGATCTGCATCAATAATTCTTTTAAATTATTTTGCAATAAAGGTTCCCCACCACTAATACAAACCCCATCCAGAATTCCTTTTCTTTTTTTCAAATAAGCAAAGATTTCTTCTAGATCGAGAAGTTCCTTTTCTCCAGTGTTTAAAACCAAAGATCCATTTTGGCAATAAGGACAGCGGAAGTTACATCCCGTTGTAAAAACAATACAAGCGACCTTGGAAGGGAAATCTAATAGAGTAACTTTTTGCAAACCACCAATTTCCATTTCTTCACCTCTTTTCTATTTTTTTCTTACAAGATGATTATAAGCACAATCAGATCAAAAAGAAAAGATCTTTTTTATAAATTTACACTAAGAAAAAACACAAAGAAAAGAAGGACAAAAAAACTGCAAAAGTATTATAAAATAAAGAAAAACAGATAAA
>DVKE01000017.1 GCA_018716225.1 Candidatus Onthousia faecigallinarum
GTGAAGGTGGACGTACCGTTGGTGCTGGTGTTGTTTCTGAAATCGAAGGATAATAATATAAAAAGAAGTTTCGAAAGAGACTTCTTTTTTTTGGCGTCAAAGTATGCTATACTAAAATAGGTGAATAATATGAAGCATAAAAAAGAGTTTATTATTGGAACGATTGGTATTTTTATGATTGTTTTAGGATTGTTTTTAACATCTTCTGCTCTATATGAGGATGTAAATAAAAAAGAGGATGAAAATTCTTTAGAGGAAGAGCAATTAAAAGTTGGCGATGAATTAATTGATTTAAAAACCTATCGTGTTGATCAATCTTTCTTTATAAACATGCCTAATAGTTTTATCACCTTAGATGAAGCGACTTTAAAAGCAAATTATCCTAATAATGATCGTCCAGAGCTTGTTTTTCAAAATACAGATAATAGCACCCACGTTTTTGTTACGACAACAAACATTGCAATGGCTGATACCGATTTGCAAGCCTATTTAGATCAACAAGTTCAAAGCTTACAAGAAGGAACCATCGAATCAGGACTATATACCAGCAATGATAAAACTTTTGCTCGTTGGGAAAGAAGGGACCAAGATCCAGCAGGATACTACCGCGATACTAGATATTTTACTTTTGATGATAAACTAGTTATCGTAGAATTTAATACCTTATTGACACAAGAAGAAGAATGGAAAGATGTCAAAGATGCCATTTTAGATAGTATTAGTTTTACCGAAGAACAAGCAAAAAATAACTTATAAAAAGTTATTTTTTCTTGTCTTTATTTAAATTTTTATAAAGATTATATGGAAGAGAATTAATAATAAAATCAAATTCTCCTATATATTCTGTAATCAAAGGATGAAATCCTAGTTTCATTTCGTTCAATCCTAAATACCGATTATCATCGGTAAAATCACCACTAATTGCATTTAAATTGAAATACTTATAATCTTTTCTTTTATAATCATCGAGCATTTTCCATTTCAACAAATAATTGGGATTTAAAGCTCGAAATCTAGAATCAAAACCTTCAATGAAAAGAGTAGCGGTTTTATCATAACAAAGATTAAGAGAAGCGCCAATGATAAGACCATTAGGATAATCTTTTAATAAATTAGTTGCCCAAACAAGATCTTTTTTATAAATATTGACTAACTTATCCGATTCGATTTTTTCATTAATTAATCGTTTCTTTAGGGATTGAGAACCTGTTTGCTCTTGAATTTCACGAGCCAGACGATCGTTTCTGTCTAGTTCGGCTTCGTATAGTTGTTTGCTACTAATGACAAAAGTTTCAGTATTTAATTGTGCTAGATATAAGTTACAGTCTTCGTGAAAAAAACGATAAATATTTTGATAAAAGGTAAGAGTTCTAGAGTGTTTTTTCTTTACAAATTCATAAAAAATAGGAAGTTCTTTTTCCGTTCCTAAAACAACTTCTACCCCTGATCGTATGGCTTTTTTAATTTTATGACGTGTTCTTTTATCAAAATTTTGATAAATCTTTTTAATATCCTGATTTAAAGTAATAAGAGCTTCAAATCTTGGCTTTTCTGTTTCGAAATAAAGATTTTGTCCATGATAAATTAAATTAGCGCCCTTTAAATTTTCTACAATTAAGTTAGCTTCCGCATTGATATTCATGATCTTTCCCGTATAATCACGAATACATACTGGGATGAAAGGATCAATCTTTAAAGACATGAATCCTTGTTTTGAAAGCAATCTCTTTAAACGATTCATAAATTCTTTTAATAAAGAGCTGTTACTGTAATCAAATAAAAAACCTCTTGGCGCATAAGCGATTTTGTAACCCATAAAAACCTCTTTATAAAGAAGTAGACTTGCCCCAATTAAGTTTTCCATATCATCAATAATTCCTAAATAATGGATCATGTAACCTTCCCTCTCCATTACTTTTCCATAAGCAGAAGATTGATAAAAATTACGATATTTATGGTTTTTCGCATAAGCGTCAAATTGTTCTTCTTTCAATGTAATGATCTTCATAAGATCACCTCTCTTTTTCTACTTTATTATAGCAATTATTTTGCTGCTTTTCAATGAAAAGGGGTTTAAAGATTTTCTTTTTCTAGTATAATAGAAGAAGGAGGGATGGATGTGTTTCAAAATAACAAAATTCTAGTATTGGGAATGGCTCGAAGCGGATATGAAGCTGCTAAATTTTTAAGTAAAAGAAACAATACTGTCATTCTAAATGATGGAGGAAAAGAAGAAAAGCAGAACAAAGATCAAGTAACAGAATTAAAAAAATTAGGGGTAACTTTAATTTTTGGCAGTCATCCAGATGATCTGTTAGATGATAGTTTTGATTATGTCATTAAAAATCCAGGCATTCCCATTGATCATAAATATGTATTAAGAGCAAGAGAATTAGGAATTGAAGTAATCAATGAAGCAGAAATGGCCTATCGTCTTTTGCCAGAAGATGTAACTTTAATTGGAATCACTGGGACGAATGGCAAGACAACGACAACGACATTAGCCTATGAAATGATTAAAAAATCAGGCAAAAAAGTCCATCTAGCGGGAAACATTGGTTATCCTTTAACAAGTTTTCTTAATAAGTTAGAAAAAGGGGATATTATTGTGATGGAAGTTTCTTGTCAGCAATTAGAAAATATGTCAAAGTTTCGTCCACATATTGCCTTAATGACTAATCTTAGTATGGCTCATATTGATTTTCTTAAAACCTATGAAAATTATAAACGGGTAAAATTTAAGATCTTCCAAAATCAAGAAAAAGATGATATTGCTATCTTAAATATGGAAAATGAAGAAGTCATGGCCGGAGCGGAGAAGATCAAAGCAATGGTAAAATATTTTTCTAGTAAAAGCGAAATCAATGGAGCGTATTATAGTGAGGATGCACTATGGTATTATGGTGAAAAAATCATCGACCGCAAAGATTTCTTTTTGAAAGGAAATCATAATGTTGAAAATGCCTTAGGAGCCTTAATGATCGCGAAAGAAGTAGGGGTAGAAACGAAAGATATCAAAGAAGTATTAGAGACTTTTAAAGGGGTACCTCACCGTTTAGAATATGTGGATGAAATTGATGGAGTGGAGTATTATAACGATACCGAAGCGACAAATACGAAATCAACCCAGATTGCTTTGTCATCTTTCAAAGAAAATGTTATATTAATATTAGGAGGTTTAGAAAGAGGACAAGATTTTCATGATTTGGATTCTTATTTAACCCCCGTAAAGACGATTGTGGGTATTGGAGAATGTCGGGCGAGAGTCAAAGAATATGGGGATGAAAAAGGAATTAAAACCGCAACCTTTGAGACCTTAAAAGAAGCCATAGAATATATTGATCATATCAAAGAAAAAGGAGACATTGTCCTCTTAAGTCCAGCCTCTGCTTCCTGGGATCAATATAAGCAGTGTGAAGACCGGGGAGACGAATTTAAAGAATTGGTAAAAGAAAGGAAGTATAAAAATGAAGATTAAAAATATTATTGGAAGAGAAATCCTGGATTCCAGAGGAAATCCTACCGTAGAAGTAGATGTCTATCTTGAAAATGGAATTATGGCTAGAGCTGCGGTTCCAAGTGGTGCATCAACGGGAGAACGAGAAGCTTTAGAAATGCGTGATGGAGATAAAAGCCGTTTTCAAGGAAAAGGAGTCTTAAATGCGGTTAAGAATGTAAATACGACGATAAGAGAAACCTTAATTGGAATGGAAGTAGAGGATCAAAAAGCTCTTGATCAAAAAATGATCGAATTAGATGGAACCAAAACGAAGAGTAATTTAGGAGCCAATGCTATCTTAGGAGTATCAATGGCTTCCTTAAAAGCAGCCGCTAAAAATGCCGGAAAACCACTTTATGAATATGTAGGAAATGGAAAAACCATGCCTGTTCCGATGATGAATATCATTAATGGAGGTGCCCATGCCGATAATTCTCTTGACTTTCAAGAATATATGATTATTCCTCAAAGAGATACAATTCATGAAAGAGTAAGAGTAGGTGCTGAAGTGTTCCATACATTAAAAAATGTTTTAAAAGAAAAAGGGTATGCAACTTCGGTTGGTGATGAAGGTGGTTTTGCTCCAAATCTAAAAAATAACAAAGAAGGATTTGAGTTAATCACAGAAGCTGTGGAAAAAGCAGGCTATGTTCCAGGCAAAGATGTCTGCTATGCTATTGATGTGGCAGCGAGTGAATTCTATCGCGATGGAAAATATCATTTAGATGGTGAAGGAAAAGTCTTAACCACGGATGAATTAATTGCTTATTATAAAGACTTGGTAGAAACCTATCCGATAATTTCGATTGAAGATCCTGTTGATGAAAATGATTGGGAAGGCTTTGCAAAAGTAACAAAAGAACTAGGGGATAAAATCCAATTAGTAGGAGATGACCTTTTCGTGACCAATAAAGAATGTCTTCAAAAAGGAATTGATAACCATGCAGGTAATGCAATCCTTTTAAAAGTAAATCAAATTGGAACCATTACGGAAACCTTAGAGACCATCGAACTTGCCAAGAAAAACAATTATAAAACCATCATTTCTCATCGTAGTGGAGAAACCGAAGATACGACCATTGCCGATCTTGCTGTAGGACTTGATTTAGGACAAATTAAAACCGGCTCAATGTCAAGAACCGATCGTATTTGTAAATATAATCAATTAATGAGAATTGAAGAAGAATTAACAAAGTAAGGAGAAAAAGTAAAAAAATGAAAGTATATCGTTGCAAAGTTTGTGGGAAAGTCATTTTAATCTTAGAAGAAAGAAAAGTACCAACGATTTGTTGTGGTCAAGAAATGGAAGAAGAAGTGGCGAATACCAAAGAAGCTGCTACTGAAAAACACATTCCAGTTTATGAGACGAAAGAACAAAAAGTAGAAGTTAACGTAGGAAGCGTTGCTCATCCAATGGAAAAAGAACACTACATTATGTGGATTGCTCTTGAAACGAACGCTGGAGTTCAAATTCATTATTTAAAATCAGGCGAAGAACCAAAAGCTACTTTTGCGCTTACCGAAGAGGAACAAATCAAAAAAGTTTATGCTTATTGCAACTTACATGGCCTTTGGGTAAAGGAAAAATAATTGCCAAGATAGGAAAAGTATGGTATTATAAGAACAGTTGAAAACGGAGGTGCAAACATGAGAATTGCTTTATTAATTATTTCCATTTTATTAATTATTATTGTTCTACTACAAAGCAATAAAGCAGAAGGTGGAGCCCAAATCCTCTCAGGAACAACGAGTGATTTGTTTAAAAATAGAAAAGAAAGAGGATCAGAATTAGTAATGACCAGAATTACCATGATTTTAGGAGCTGCTTTCTTTATCATCTGCCTAGTATCATCTTTTCTATAAAAATTATTAGTCCCAAAAACTAATAATTTTTTTAACCAAAAACACCAAGGGGGGAAAACATGGGAAAAATAGTTATCTTAATGGGTCAATCTTCTTCTGGAAAAGATACCATTCAAAAAGAATTGTTTTTACAAAAGAAATTTGTCTTAAAACCGCTTGTTTTACATACCACAAGACCCCCTCGTGAAGGGGAACAAAATGGTAGAGAATACTATTTTGATACGGAAGAACAGATGCATCATCTAGAAAAAAATGGTAGAATCATTGAAAAACGTTGCTATCAAACGATCGCTGGACTTTGGTACTACTATACTACAAGCGAAGGAGTAGATTTAAAAAACTACAATTATCTAACAAGTTTAGATAAATTTTCAAAGTACTACACGGAAGAAGAGCTACTTTCCATTTTGATTCAAACAGACGATGGGATCAGACTCAATAGAGCCTTAGAAAGAGAAGAAAGACAGCCCATACCAAATTATAAAGAAATGTGTCGTCGTTTTTTAGCAGATCAAAAAGACTTTTCTCGTGAAAATATCGAAAAAAGAAAAATTGATGCCATCATTAAAAATAACGGAACACTAGAAGAAACGTTAGAAAAAGTAAATAAAGTATTAAGTCTTCATCTTTAAAGAAGGCTTTTTCTTTTCATTAAGATAAAAAGAAGATCATAAATTTATTTTCTTTTCGGAATAGATGAAGTAAAATAGAAATAGATAGTGAGGCTAAGAAGATGAAAGAAAGAATTTTAGAAATATTAGAAAAAGCAGGAAAAAGTTTATCTGTCTTTGAAATAGAAGAACAATTAGGAACGAGTAACTTAGAAGAATTGTTGAAAGTTTTAGAAGAAATGGAAGTAGAAACGACAATTTATCATACCAATAAAGATAAATATATGATTTTTGAAGAAAGTCATCTTTATAAAGGAATTCTTCATTCGAATAAGAAAGGATTTGGCTTTGTTGATATTCCTAATGTAGAAGAGGACATTTATATTAAAGAAGAGAATATGAATGGTGCCTTGCATGGGGATCTTGTTATTGTTGAGTTATTATCCAAAAAGAATCTCGATCGTATGGAAGGAAGAATCATTAGAGTCTTAAAGCATCAATCCAATACTTATGTTGGAGAAATTAATTTTGAAAAAAGTATTGGAAAAGTAAAATTAGATGAAGATAAAGTCAATCTAGAAGTTATTGTAACAAGAGAAAATAGTTTAAATGCTGTAGATGGGCATAAAGTAGTAGTTGAAATAATCAAACGAATTAGTAATCATCAGGCAGAAGGAAAAGTCATTAAAATCTTAGGTCATAAAAATGATCCGGGAGTGGATATCTTATCCATTGTGGAAAAATATAATATTCATACCACCTTTCCTAAAGAAGTGGAAGAAGAAGTAAGACATTTACCGATGGAAGTAAAAGAAGAAGAAAAGAAGAACCGTCGTGATTTAACAAAGGAAATGATTTTCACCATTGATGGTGATGATACAAGAGATATTGATGATGCCATTAGTGTTAAGAAAACAGAAAATGGAAATTATATTTTAGGAGTTCACATTGCCGATGTTTCCTATTATGTCAAAGAAGGAAGTCCTCTTGATACGGAAGCGATGGAGCGAGGAACTTCTGTCTATTTAGTTGATCGGGTCATTCCCATGTTACCCCATGAATTATCAAATGGCATTTGTTCTTTAAATCCGAATGTCGACCGGCTAGCTATCTCCTGTGTGATGGAATTTGATAATACAGGAAAAATGCTTGATTATGAAATCTTTGAAAGTGTTATTCGTTCTCGAATTCAAATGACTTATAAAAAAGTAAATAGTATCTTAGAAGATAATATTATTCCAGAAGGATATGAACCTTATGCAGATACCTTAAAACAAATGGAAGAGTTAGCTCAAATTCTAAGAAAAAGAAAACTAAAAAGAGGTTATCTTGACTTTGATATTGGAGAACCAAAAACCTTAGTTGATGAAAATGGCAAACCAACCAAAGTTGTTTTAAGAGAACAGAAAACAGGAGAGAACTTAATTGAAGACTTTATGATTGCAGCCAATGAATGTGTAGCAGGGCATATTTACTATATGAACTTACCTTTTATTTACCGTGTTCATGAATATCCAAAAGAAGAAAAGATCAAGTCCTTCCTAACCTTCTTAAGTAATTTAGGTTATAGTGTCAAAGGCAATATAAAAGATAATAAACCAACGACCATTCAAAAGTTACTTCATTTCTTAAAAGATAAAAAAGAATATAAAATTCTATCCAGTCTTTTATTAAGAAGTATGCAGAAAGCAGTCTATAAAGAAGAAAACTTAGGTCATTATGGTTTGGCAAGTCCTTGTTATACACACTTTACTTCTCCAATTCGAAGATATCCTGATACGACGGTGCATCGCCTTTTAAGGACATATTTATTTCACCATGATATGTCTCATGAAACCATCCATCATTGGCAAGATAAACTAGTCTATGTCAGTGATAAAGCTTCCGCTTGTGAGCGCGCTGCTGTGGACTGTGAACGAGAAGTCGATGATATGAAAATGGCCGAATATATGGAGGGTCATATTGGAGAAGAATACGATGGCATGATTTCTTCTGTCTTAAGTTTTGGAATGTTTGTAGAACTAGAAAATATGATTGAAGGATTAGTACCAATTCGTGATATGAACGACTATTTTATCTATGATGAAGAAAGAATGACTTTAACCGGTGAGAAAAGTCATATCAAATACACCATAGGAGATAAAGTAAGAATCAAAGTCGTAAGAGCAAGCAAAGAAGAGAAAACAATCGATTTTGAAATAATAAAGAAGCTGTAGGAGTAGTAAAAAATGAAGGTTGAAGCGAGGATTAAAAAGAAAAGGAAATTAATAATTTTAGTAAAAGGATTAATCATTATTCTTCTAATTGGTATTGGAATTGGTCTTTTTTTCGGCTATCAAAAATTAACGGAACAAAAGAAAGTAGAAAAAGAAGAACCACAAATAACCGAAGAAAAAGAAACCAAACAAGAATATGAGGCCAACCTTGTTATGGTAGGAGATGCTTTGATTCATAGTGCCATTTATGAAGATGCTAAAACAAATACCGGTTATGACTTTAAACCAATGTTGGAACGAATCAAACCCCTCCTTGCAAACTATGATCTAAAATACTACAACCAAGAAACAATTCTAGGAGGAACGGAACTTGGTTTATCGAACTATCCTCGCTTTAACTCTCCTTATGAAGTAGGAGATGCCTTTGTCGATGCAGGGTTTAATTTAGTCTCTCTAGCAACCAATCATACGATGGATAAAGGAGAACAGGGCGTCTTAAACTCTTTGAATTACTGGAAAGGTCAACAACAAGTTCATACCGCTGGAAGTTATGCTTCTTTTGAAGAACGAGATCAAGCCCCTATTTATGAAGCAAATGGTATTACTTATTCTTTCTTTTCTTACACTACATGGACCAATGGATTAAATCCTGAAGCGGGTAAAGAATATTTAAACAACGTTTACAACGAAGAATTAGCAAGACAGGATATTGAACGGGTAAGAGATAAAGTTGATGTTGTTATTGTCGCTATGCACTGGGGAACTGAATACTCAACTGGAGTCAGTGCTGAGCAAGAACAAATAGCAAACTATCTTTCTTCTTTAGGCGTAGATATTATTATAGGAACGCATCCTCATGTAGTAGAACCCATTGATTTTATTGGAAAAACAATGGTAATATATTCTCTAGGCAACTTTATTTCCGATCAAGAAGGAATAGAACGTTTAACAGGATTAATGGCAAGTATTACGATCCATAAGACAGTAGAAGATGGTATAACAACAATTTCTCTAGAAAACCCTAAAGCCGAACTATTATATACCCACTCAGATTATGCTAGAAAAAGAAATTTCAAAGTATATCCATATACCGAATTAACGGAAGAACTATTACCAAATTATCAGAATTACTATGAAACATATAAAAATATCGTTTTGTCAAGAAACCAAACGATTCAAATGCCAAATTTATAAGGAGGGACAACCATGGAAATTTTAAATCGTAAAGCAAGACATGATTATTTTATTGATGATACTATCGAATGTGGCATTGTCTTAACCGGAACAGAAATTAAATCGATTCGAGGAGGAAGTGCTAACATCAAAGACTGTTATGCCAGAATAAAAAATGATGAGATCTTTTTAATCAACATGTTTATTGCCCCTTATAAAGAAGGCAATCAATTTAATCATGAAGAGACGAGATCAAGAAAACTGCTTTTACATAAGAATCAGATTAGAAGATTAAAAAATAAAGTAGAACAAGATGGATATACTTTAATCCCTTTAAAAGTCTATTTCACAAGAGGGAAAGCAAAAGTAGAATTGGGCGTTTGTCGTGGTAAGAAAAACTATGATAAAAGGGAGACGATCAAAGAAAGAGATTTAAAACGAGAGATGAGTAAAAAGACCAAATATTACTAGGGAAAGAATGGTAAGTGACAAACCAGGAAAAATATGCTATAATATAAACACTCAACAAGGAAACTACAACAATAGAATACAGTTTGGGGATGTTATGGCTTCGACAGGAATAGTAGAGCATAAATAGCAAGTCGAGTTGCTTACGTTACAAGCCAAACCAGAATAACTGGAAACAAAGTTAAAAACGTACTTGCTAACCTAAAGAGTAGACTTACTCCACAGGTAGCATTTGCCTAAGAATAGGGAAAGTACACTGTCTTTCTTAATTTCCTGTGTTAAGATTGTACGGTTCATTTAACAGGATATAGCTATTTGTAGTCCGAGCAAGTAGTAGAAATCTTAGGACTAGAATGATTGTTTGGTTGATTGTTTCTTGGCAGTCATTCGAAATAAAATAAACAATCTAAACTTGTAGAAGTTTATGTAGCTCTATTTTTGGACAGGGGTTCGAATCCCCTCATCTCCACCAATTTGTAATTATTCCCTTATTTTATAAGGGTTTTAATATACTTAAATTTAATTAGATACTGAATATATTTAAATGGTGATTTGTAGAAAAATATTATTCAGTGTGATCTTATATCTTTAAGAGAGGGTTCTATATGTTATTACAGTATTATTTAGAACAATTAGATTATAATAATATGCCATCATTTCTCAGAAAATATTTTGAATGTCCATCTTTAAATAGATTAATGAAGGTAGGATATTTTTGCGGAATGGATTTTGCTTCTAAAAGTGTTTATGATTTTAGTGAATATATTAGTAGATTTGCTCATTCTCTTACAACTTCTTTATTAACTTATAAAGTAACTAAAGATAAGACTATGACTGTGGCAGCTTTATTTCATGATGTTGACAATCCAAGATAATAATTATAAAGTTCATTGTTCTATGGAAGGACATGTTAATCAAGCATTTGCTAGATATATTACTTCTTCTCCTTATGGATTCTCGGAGCAGGGCTTAGAAAACAAATTAAAATTACTTGTATATCATGCCAACAAACATGAATTAACTATTGAAGATTATTATAATTTAAAATATGGAACTAACAATTATGAAGTAATAAATATTAAGGTAAGAAAGCTTTGCAATATCAAATATGATCAAAAATTAACTTCTAATCATTGATTAGAATATAAAATAAACACCAATTTACCTATACTTGATACTGCAAAAGAAAATAACAGACTAAAAGAACTTGTATCAATTAGACAAGAAATTTACGTAATTTAAAAAGAATAGATATTGACTATCTACTCCCTCTAACTTACAATTAATTTAAATTATAAATCTTTTTTTAGGTGGAAAATCTCCACACTTATTCTACACTAACCAAAAAAATAACTATTGTGCAATGCCCTGAATGCTTTTTCGTTTCTGAAAGTGTTTAAGAGTGTTGCAATTTATAAAACTATGATACTATATAAATTATAAAGCGAAAACTTAAAGGAGTTAGAAATAAAATGAAAACAATATACTTTATGAGGCATGCAGAACCTTTAAAACCTATTAACATAAGTAATAATGATTCTCTACAGGTTCAAAATGAAAAATGGAGCTTAACAGTTAATGGTGAAAAAATGGCAGAAGAAAAAAGTCATCTTATGGAATTTAGTGATTTTGATATCGTGATTTCTTCTAACTATGTAAGAACTATATCTACAGCTAAATACTTTACAAAAGATAAGTTATTTGTCGATGAGAATTTTGGAGAAAGAAAATTTGGTATAAATCGGTGGGATGAATTACCAAAAGATTTTGGTAAGAAACAATTTGATGATTTTAACTATAAATTACCAAATGGAGAATCCATAAATGAAGTGATGGATAGAGAATACAATTCATTAATAAATATTCTAAATAATTACCATGATAAGAAGATATTAATTGTTGGTCATGCAACTGCATTAACTAGTTTATTTAGTAAATGGTGTGAAATCGATGAGACGAATGGTTATAAATTTAATGGAAAACAATTCTTCGATGGAAAGTGGAGTTATTGCGAGACTTTTAGATTAGAATTTGATGATAATAATAATTTGATTAATATAGAGAATATATAATTTAAATCTGGTGATAATTAATGAGAAAGTATGTAAAAGTAATGTTTGGCACTACTTCTGGTGCAAAAAATGATTTGGACTATAAAATAAATGAAGTAAATATAAGCAGTAATTGGAAATCCAACTACTAAAAAAGGCAGAGATTTTGGGGGAGTTAATGTATTATTATAATTCAAAAGGAGAATTAATAAGTTTTACTTTAGGTGAGCTAAAATATCAGGGAAAAAGTTCAAAAATTTTTAGAGTGAAAGATGAGTGCTACTTAAAACAATACTTTTCATATTCTACTAGCACTGTTAGAATGGATCTAGAACTATTTCATATTCTAAAAAAACTAAACCATCCTCATACAAATAAAACATTAGAACTTTATTATGATAGAACCAAAGCAAAGAGCAAAGAATATTTAATGAGTCATATTCAAGATTTAGCGGTTGATGCTTATAAGTATTTATATATAGAAGATAATTATGTGGATATAATGAAGGAGTCCACAGAATATTTACTATATAATTTGCAAGAATTAGAAAGGCTAACTAACATTTTTACAGAATTAGGAATATGGATGAGAGATTTTAAAAGAGAGAATACGGTTTATTACCAAGATAAAATTATGTTAATTGACTTAGATTGTTGTAAATTAGCAAGAAATAATAACCATTATGATATTCAAAGAAACAATAAAGAGTGTTTACAAGAGTTGTTCATAGATTTATTTGAGAAATGTAAAAGCTATTCTTATAGATATGAAGATGAAGTTTTTGATTTGTTTGCGAACGAGGGAACAACTTTAACTTCTAGTGTTTCAAAAAAACTATGTAAATGTAAAACTCCATTAGATTATATAAAAAAGAATTGATGCTCAAAATATTATTTTGTTGCTGAAAGATAAGTTCATAATAAATAGAATTTAGTCAAAAATGCACAATTATTGTGCAAAATAGCGAAAAAAGTCTAAAAAATGCACAGTTTTTTAAAAATATTGTGCATTTTTTTGTTTACAGAGTTTTTTTCTTATGATAAACTTTCCTTAGGTGATAAATATGGAACCAATGAAAGTTGAAAAACTACCAATAAATTATAATATAGATAAAGAATTATTAAGATTAATTGCTGAAGCAAATGAAAGATATGGGGAATATAAATCAAATTTAAAAAATAGTGAATTTGATTCTAAGTTCTTTTTAAATTCCATTATTTTAAGTGAAAGCTTAAAATCTACACAGATTGAGGGCACTCAAATATCCCAAGATGAAATGTATTATTTGAAATATATGCCTAAAACAGATGACAATTTAGAAATTCAAAATCTAAAAAAAGTTATTGAATATGCAAAAGAACACATAAAAAAAATTGATATCAAGTTTGTGAATAAAATTCATAAAATTTTACTAGATAGTGTTCGTGGTAATGAGAAAGAGCCTGGAAAAATAAGAACGATTCAAAATTGGATCGGTCCAACAGGATGCACTATTAATGAGGCAATCTATGTTCCACCAGCACCAGAAGAAGTTCCCATGCTATTAGATAATCTGTTTCAGTATATGAACGACGCCTACATTGATCCTATATTCATTAATATAGCTATTTCTCATTCGCAATTTGAAACGATACATGCTTACCGTGATGGTAATGGAAGATTAGGAAGAGCCTTAATACCAATTCAATTAGCTATGTTAACCGAAGATGAACCTATATTATTTCTATCAGAAATAATTGAATTATATAAGCCAAGCTATTATAAATATTTAAATGAGAGTAGAAAAGGAAATATGTTAGGCTTTATAAAGTTTTTCTTGCAGTGTATCATTGATCAATGCAATAATTATATTGCAAAGATAAATAGAATAAAACAAATTTATAACACTGATATGAAAAAAATAAGTAAGATAAATGGTACTACAATTTATAGAATAATGCCTGTAATTATGAAACAAATAGTATTTACCAAAAAAGAAGTAGAAGAAGAATCAGGCGTTTCTCGGAATACAGTATCAAGAGTCATCGATCAATTAGTGAGTATTGGCATTTTAGTTCAAGATTCCACTTATGCGAAATTAAGTTATCGATATAAAGATATATATGATGTCTTTGTTGGTAAGAACATGCAGTAATAAATGAAATTAGCTACATATGCATCTATTGTGCTAAAATATAGAAATAAGGGAGGGTTAGGTTGTGGCCAGAAACGAAAAAATAATGAAAATACAGAAACTAGAAAGAGAAATGAAACAAAAAAGATTAGAAATAATAGCGAAGGGAGATGAATTGAAAGAATTAGAAGAAAAATATAATCAAGCAAAAGCATCAGAATTACCAATATTACTTTTTCAAATAGATGAATCTTTACCAATGCCTGATGATAGAAGTGATTATCGGTATGAATATGTTTATTATTGTCCTGATACAGACGAAAAAAAATATATTGTTAGGCATTCAAATGAAGAATTTTTATCAAATACTATTGATTTGCGAGATAATTTTTCTAGCCTTCTTGTTCCCAAAAAAAGCTATTCAACATCAGCATTAGATTATTCTACTGAAATCGATATGGCAGTGTCGCTTTTAAAATCTCAAATTGATAATTTATTTGACTCTAAAGAAATTAGCGATTGGGAAGAGTTAGGAACGCTTTTAAAAACTTGCTCCTTTAAAAAAGAAAAGTCTAAGGTTCTAAAAAAGCAATAGACAGAGCATTTTAAAAATTATACACAATTATCTGTGGAAAAAGATTAGTTTTATCCTTTTTAGAACACCAAATGGATAAAAATGCACAATTATTGTGCAAAATAGCCCTAAAAGAAGCAAAAAATGCACAGTTTTTTAAAAATATTGTGCATTTTTTTGCCTTGATATTAAAATTCTACTAAGATTACTGTTGCTTGCAGTGAGATAGAAATGGTACAAAGTTTACAATAATAAATATCTGCTATTTTCAAATGTGTTATAACCCGAGTTTTGCAGTTGTCTAATAAAAAAAGTTTGTTTTTTTCTGAAAATAAGCTTTTTTTAATGTTTAAAATGCGATATTATATTCATAGGTATATAAGGTATAGGTGGTTGAGATGTATTTGGATTGC
>DVKE01000018.1 GCA_018716225.1 Candidatus Onthousia faecigallinarum
ACTGGCCTTATTTCTACTATCTTAGAAGATTACTCTGATGAATTCTTTAATAAATATGGTGATCAGATAAATAAATATAGACCTAATGCTTATATTGAAATTAAAAAAGTCATTGATTGTCATAATAAAAACTTAGATTGTTCCTTATACCAATGTTCTAATTGTAGTGATATTGTCTTTATAGGACATACTTGTAAATCCCGCCTTTGTACTTCTTGTGGCTATAAATACAAAAATGAAAGAGTTGAAAATATCTTAGAAACTGCTTATTCTTGCAATCATAGACAAATTGTTTTTACTATTCCTAAAGAATTAAGGAATATATTCTATTATCCTTATGAAGAAAGAATTGATATTTTATTTGAGGCTCCTATTGAAGCCGTTTTAGAGTTTGAACAGGAGGATGAATGGAATGGTTTACCTATTTCTACTCCTCCATATACTATCTGTGGAAAGTGTAACTTCGATAAATGTGTTCCTTTAGACTACCATTCTAAAAGAGGATATCATCATGTTTATAAAGAAGATTAATTTTATTTTGGATTTATTCATGATACGAGATTATTATCTCGGTTTTTGTGGTTATGTAAACTTAAATTAGAACTTTTATTTGTAATAGAATTTTAAGTATGAATTTCCTATTATATTAAAAAGAAAGACACTCCTAAAATGGAATGTCCTTACTGTGGTTCTACTGTGGAACAGCTTAAAATTTAAAGTTTTGCTTTATTCTTTTTTGTCGTGATACTAAATCATATCAGTACCACTTTTGTTTTGTCTGCTTTTAAACGCAATTTCCTTATATATAAAAAAGCTTCCAGAAAATCTGAAAACCTTATATTTTAATGGAGGGCCTAGTCGGATTTGAACCAACGATCAGGGAGTTGCAGTCCCATGCCTTACCACTTGGCTATAGACCCATTTCACTCAACCACACGTATTATTCTACACTAAGAGCCTTTCTTTGTCAATCAAGGAAAAGAAAACTTTTACTATAAACTATGCCTCAAATTTCCTTTTATTACAAAAAAGGATAGCTTTTTTCCCTACCCTTCCATATTACGAATCCGTTCTACATCAAGCATATCTTCTTTCGCTTCTGCCATATAACTAGAAATTTTTTTCTCAATCTCGGTCAAAGCTCTTTTATCAATATTGCTTAACACAACAAACTCTTTTACCATATCAATTTCAATTCTACCCCAAATAATACCACTTTTTACTTTTAAATCATTAAACATATCTGATGTAATACTATCAAAGAAGTAACCAATCACAACCCGATCCCGACCGATTACCAACCTCTTATCCGTAAGAGCAATAACAGCAGTCCCAAAGATATCAAAAGAGCTGTGATTTTTCTGAGCATAAAAAGCATATTCTATCTCTTCATCATCATATAAATGTTCTAATACCACGCGACTATTTTTCGCAAGTCTCCAACCAATTGTCAGAGGATATTTCGTTCGAAACTCCTGTAAAAAATATTCCAAGCGCTCCTTATTATTCATATTCTCTAATTCCATATATATCTCCTATTCACTTATCAAGCCATTATCTTTAAAGAAAGAAACCATATTATCTTCTGTTGTCAAACCACTTCTAAGATCAACTACTTCCCCATTCTGAACAATTAAAGTTACCGGAGTTCCCCACTGTCCACTAAAATAATCATCCGAATTTATCAATCGATCAAGTCCATCAGAATCCAAATTATCAATATTTAGATAATGAATATCTACATCATAATTCGCTTGAATATCCTCCATAATTGGTTTTTGTTGTTGACAATAAGTACATCCTGGTCTACCTACATAGATAATTTCTTTTTCTGATCCATTTAAGTAAGAAAGATATTCATCAATGCCAATTTCTGCAAGTTCCTCAGGTTCACTCTCTTCACTACTTGGTACCTCACAATTTTTTAATTCAGAAGCAAAATAACTTCCTCCAAATACAACAATTAAAGCTAACACAATAATAGCAATGGTTTTTATATTCTCGATTTTTCTTTTTTCCATAATTAACCTCCGTGACCTTATTATAACATAAAAGAAAGAAATTGCGTAGATCTTAGTCACTTTTTTTCTTATTTTGTCGAAGAAAAATAAAGTTGTCGAACAAATTGTGGAAAAAAAAAAAAGAAAAATCATAGATTATACAGAAAGGGTGATAACATGCCAACAATCGGTCTTATCAAAGGACTTTTATATTATCGTTATGAAACTTTATGGAAATCTTTTTTTGATATTTTAAAGATTCCCTATCAAGAAAGTAAAAACAGTACACTGAAAACCCTCGAATTAGGCAAAAACAAATGTGTCGATGAAACTTGTCTTTCTTTAAAACTATTTATTGGCCACATTGAACAATTAAAAGATCATTGTGATTTAATCTTAATTCCTAGAATCTTTTCCCTTGAAAAAAAAGAACAAGTCTGCACCAACTTCAATGCTCTTTATGATATTGTAAGAAATCTCTATCCCGAACGAACCATCCTTCACTATAATATAGATGTAAAAAGAAACGATACCGAAGAAAAGGCTTTTTTATTTCTAGGAAAACAACTGGGTCTTAAAAAAGAAAAAGTGTTAGCAGCTTATAAAATAGCCAAAACAAAAGAATTAGAAGAACAAAAAAGAAAAGAATTAAAGGGGCAAAAGAAATTAACAGCCAAAAAGAAAAAAATTTTATTATTAGGACATCCTTATAATATAAAAGATCCACTGATTGGCAAAAGAGTAATTGCTTACTTACAAAAACAAAATATAGAAATTCTTTATGAAGAAGAAATGCCAAGAGATCAAATAAATAAGTACATTAAAAAGATATCACCAAGAGTTCACTGGACGATGAACAAAGAATTACTAGCAGCCTTTGCTTATTTTAAAGATAAAGTGGATGGTACAATTGTGATAACGGCTTTTCCCTGTGGACCGGACTCGCTTAGTAATGAAATGATTTTAAGAAAAAGAGAAACCCAAAAAGTTTTACTTCTTACTTTTGAAGATCTCACCAGTGACGTTGCCATCATCACGCGTCTTGAAAGCTTTATGGACATGCTAAAAGGAGGAATTCATCTATGAAAGAAAAAGTAATTGCCTTTCCTCAATTGGGAGATTATGCCGAACCATTAAAACGATTTATGCATGAAATTACAGGCTTAAAAGTACTTAATATGCCACCGATTACCAAAAAAACAATTGCCATTGGCAGCAAATATAGCCCTGACTCTGTCTGTGTACCTTTTAAATATATTTTAGGAAATTTTATTGAATCTATAGAACAAGGAGCGAATGTTTTATTTCATGCCGGAGGAGGATGTCGCTATCGTTATTATGCTGAAGTACAAGAAACTATTTTAAAGGATCTAGGATATGATTTTGAAATGATCCAAGTCTATCAAGAAGACGGTTTAAAACCACAAGAAGCTTTTCAGAATTTGAAAAAATTAAATCCTGAATTAACCGTAAAACAAGTCATCAAAAAAGGAATCTATACTTTTTTCTATATCACTTACTTAGATAAACTCGATCACCTCATCCGCTCTCGAATCGGGTTTGAAGTCGTTGAAAATTCTTTCTTAAGTTTAAAAGAAAATTTTATAAAAGAAGCCAATACCACCCCTACCCTTCATCAATTAAAAAAAATTTACCACAAATACAAAAAACAAATAAAAAAGTTAAAAATAAAGAAACCCAAACACTGTTTAAAAGTAGGAATTATTGGAGAATTATACACCTCTATGGAACCATTCTCAAACTATGACCTAGAAAAGCTTCTTGCGAAAAATCATATTGAAATCAAACGTTTCACCAATTTAAGTTATCTGTTATGGCAAAAGAAATTATTATTACCTTATATGAAATGGAAAGTTAGGAAATACTGCCGTTATACTTTAGGCGCTGATGGACTAGACAATGTCTACCGCGTTCTATGGTTAAAAAAGAAAAAATACGATGGGATCATTCATATCAAGCCCTCGGGTTGTACTCCTGAAATCGGAGCCATGCCTATTATTATGCGTGTAGCCAAGAAAAAGAAAATGCCCATTATTTTTTTATCATTTGATGAACAAACTGGAATCGAAGGTTTAAATACGAGAATTGAAGCCTTTTATGACTTGTTAAAAATTAGAAAGGATGAGAAAAAACATGAAAGCTTATTTAGGAATTGATATTGGATCGATTTCCACCAAAGGAGTAATTATCAATGAAAACAACGAAATACTAGCTTATAGTTATCTTTGGACCGAAGGAAATCCTTTAAAAGCTGTAAAAAAAGTATTAAAAGAATTAGAAGAAAAAACAAAAGATCAGGATCTTAGCATCTTAGGAGTTGGAACAACTGGATCCGCCCGCAAATTAATTGGTACAATGCTTCATGCAAACAGTATTAAAAATGAAATCACGGCTCACGCAATTGGAACCCTTTCCCGTAACAAAGAAGTTCGAACCATTTTAGAAATTGGGGGACAAGACTCTAAAATCATTCTTTTAGAAAATGGTATCGTAACCGATTATGCCATGAATACGTTATGTGCAGCAGGAACCGGAAGTTTTCTTTCTAGTCAAGCAAAGCGTTTAGGACTTGACGTCAAAGACTTTGGAAAAATTGCCTTAACCAGTACCCACCCTACTACGATTGCCGCCCGCTGTACCGTTTTTGCTGAAAGTGATTTAGTCCACAAAATTCAAATGGGTTATGATCAAAAAGATATCATCGCAGGTCTATGTTACAGTGTAGCAGCCAATTACTTGAATAACGTAGCCAAAGGAAAAAAGATCAAAAGCCCCATTATTTTTCAAGGCGGAGTCAGCAAAAATGAAGGGGTCAAAAAAGCCTTTGAAGATCTTTTACAGGAAAAAATCATCACCGATCCCAATGGCCATTTAATGGGAGCTTTAGGAAGTGCCATTTTAGCGAAACAAAACCCTCGAAAAGTTCCTTTTTCCTTTACTATTATAGAAAGTAATTTTGAAACAACAGGAACAGAATGTAAAGGATGTCCAAATCATTGTGAAGTCGTTGTAGTAAAGCAAAATGGAAAAAAATTAGATGCTTGGGGTAATCGTTGTCCAAAAGGAGCTATATTCAACAACTAAAATTATGCTATAATGATAATAGGTGATCAACATGAAACGAATAAAAAGACGAAGACTTCGCCCTTGGGCTTTTTGGGTTTTCTTTTTACTGTTTCTTAGTATTTTAATTATTACAATTACTATTCTACTCTCTTGGCAACAAGACAATAAAAAAACAGAAAAACTAACCAAAGAATTAGAAAAAATTGTAAAAACAACAGAAAAAAATAACACAGGAGAACTCATCAATCCTCCAGAAGAAAAAACCAATGATTACTGGTATTATATGAGTGTTCCCTTCCTAGAAGTAGATTTTAAAGAATTATTAAAACGAAATCCAGACACAGTTGCCTTTCTACATGTAGAAAACACTAACATCAACTATCCCGTTGTTCAAAAAGATAACAACAACTATTACTTAAATCATGCTTTTGATCAAAGTCGTAATAGTGCCGGCTGGGTTTTCTTAGACTACCGAAATGACATCAATAATCTATCCGATAATACCATCATCTATGGTCATGGAAGATTAGATAATACCGTCTTTGGATCGTTAAAAAAAGTATTAACCAACAGCTGGCAACAAAACAAAGATAACTATGTCATTCAAATCTCTACTCCCAAAGAAAATATGATTTTCCAAATCTTTTCGATTTACACCATTCAAGAAGAAAGTTATTACATCACTTCCACTTTTTATAGTGAAGAACAAAAACAAACTTGGTTAGATACGATGAAAACAAGAAATATCGCCCCAATTGATACCAGTGTCAATACCAATGATAAAATATTAACGCTTTCTACTTGTGAAAACAATGAGGGAGGAAGAATTGTTGTACAAGCAAAACTCATACGAAAAGAGAGTAGATAACTACCCTCTTTCTTTTTATTGCAAAGAATAATACTCATCAAAACTCATTCTCCGATCAACAATCGTACCATCCTCTTTAATTTCAATAATACGATTACAAACCGTCTGATTCAACTCATGATCGCGAGAAGTAAGTAAAAGTTCCCCTTGGAAATTTTCAAGGCCCTTATTAAGGGAAGTAATACTTTCAAGATCCAAATGGTTGGTCGGTTCATCTAATAAAAGGAAATTAGGCGACTCCAACATACACTTACTAATCATACACCGAGCCTTTTCTCCTCCCGATAAAACACTCACTTGTTTAAATACATCTTCCCCTGAAAATAACATTCTACCTAAGAAACCTCTTAAATAAGTGGCATCATCACTTTTCGCATAATGCCCAATCCAGTCCATAATTGTCTCCTCTTTTGAAAAATAGGCACTATTATCTTGAGGTAAATAAGAACAAGAAATCGTCTTTCCAAATGTAATAGTTCCTTGATCAGGCTTTTCTTCCGAAGCTAAAATCCGAAAAAGTGTAGTTTTCGCTAAATCACTTGAAGAGACAATCGCAATCTTATCCCCCTTTAATACCGTAAACGAAACATGATCCAAAATCTTTTTGCCATCGACTTCTTTTCCTAAATTCTCTACTTTCAATATTTCTTTGCCAATTGGTTTCTCAATTTTAAAGTCAATATAAGGATACTTCCTCGAAGAAGGTACAATTTCTTCTAATTCGATTTTCTCTAAACTTTTCTTTCTAGAAGTCGCTTGTCTACTCTTACTAGCATTGGCACTAAAACGAGCGATAAAATCTTGTAACTCTTTGATCTTCTCTTCCTTTTTCTTATTTGCTTCTTTCATTTGCTTTAAAGCAAGTTGACTTGATTCATACCAAAAATCATAATTCCCTACATAAATCTTCATCTTACCATAATCAATATCCACAATATGAGTGCAAACTTTATTTAAAAAATAACGATCATGACTAACCACAATAACCGTATTATTAAAATTAATAAGAAATTCCTCTAACCAACGAATCGCTTCCAAATCCAAACTATTAGTTGGTTCATCCAAAAGTAAAATATCAGGATTACCAAAAAGACTAGAAGCAAGAAGTACTTTAACTCGAAGTTTCACCGGAATCTCCTTCATCAACTTTTGATGATATTCTTCCCCAATTCCTAATTGTGATAATAAAATGGCCGCATCACTTTCCGCATTCCAACCATTCATATCCATAAACTCAGCTTCTAAATCCGCAAGTCGATAACCATCTTCTTCACTAAATTCCGTATGACTATAAAGTTCTTCTTTCTCCTTCATGATATCATAAAGTTTTTGATTACCCATAATAACCACATCAAGAACCTTCATCGCATCATAAGCATAATGATCTTGTTTTAAAACAGAAACTCTTTCCCCTTTTGAAATAGTAATCTCTCCACTTGTTGTCTCTAACTCACCCGTTAATAATTTTAAAAAAGTTGATTTTCCCGCTCCATTCGCTCCAATCAAACCATAACAGTTCCCAGCCGTAAACTTTAAACTGACATTTTCAAATAAGGTTCTTTTTCCAAAACGTAAAGTAACTTGATTTACTTGAATCACAAGAGATCCCCTCCTTAAAAAAACTATTATCATTCTAGCATAAGGCAGACATTGTCCGCAACCTAACCCAAAAATAAAAAAATGCAAACCTCTTGAAATAGTTTGCCAAAACAGTATAATAACTGTTACGTGCTCTAAGTCACAATTCAATTAATGTAGTCTATGC
>DVKE01000001.1 GCA_018716225.1 Candidatus Onthousia faecigallinarum
AAAGGAAGTATGAACTCTAGTGAAAATAACAATTATCGTTTAAGAATGTATGTTGATGAAAACTATAACCCCCAAGGAGATGGAGGAGGATTAACTTTTTCTGTTCGGATTAATGTCTATGGGCTAGCAGGAGAGAAGTATGTACCAGAAACAATTAAGACTTTGTTAGCAGCGAATCCTGTTCAAGAAGAAAAGACTAACATGTTTAACTATGCCAGCAATGGAAATTATACGAATCTAAACTATGATGAATTAAATGATCCGAATTATATCACAAACGGCTTATATTCTACCGAAGATGAAGATGGAACAAGTTATTATTTTAGAGGAAATGTAGAGAATAATAATGTTCAATTTGGAGAATATGAAAGTGATTATTATGTATATAATAATGGATATAGCAACTACTATCAAACCTTAGAAAGCTGTGAAGAATCAGGTTGGGATAATTGCTCTCCTGTTAAGTTAGCTTCGACTGGAGATAAGATGTATTGGAAGATTGTAAGAGTGAATGGAGATGGAAGTTTAAGATTAATCTATAATGGAACAAGTGCTACTCCAGATAGTAATGATTTGGCTCATTCTTGTGCTATAGGAAGCACTCTTTATAATTCGGAGTTTAATGATCCGAAATATAGTAGTTATACTTATGATAATGGGACGGATAGTCTTTTTAAAAGAGAAGTTGATACATGGTATGCGAACACCTTAGGCAAGAGTAATTATGATAGAATGGTAACAAGTGGTCGATTCTGTAGTGATAGTAGTGGCTATCAAGATGGAAGCACTTTTGGAGGAGGTAATATATTTGCAAGTATGATAAGATTAGGACAAAGTATGACAAATTTTGCTAGTCCTAATGCTCCGACTTTAAAGTGTCCTGCCACAAGTGAAAGTTATGGGGGAAGCTATCGATTAAAAGCAGGTTTGATTACAGCCGATGAATTAGTGTTAGCTGGCGAGAATTATAATGTAGAGGGAAACAGCTATTTAAGTCCTGGAAAAAATGGTAATGGGTATGGGACGATGACTCCAGTTATGTATAATACACACTACTCTTTTCCTAATGTATGGTATATGCAAAAAAATTTATACTATTCTTCTGTATCAACTTTAAATATTTTCATAAGACCTATTATCAATGTAACTGTAGATGGTGATTTTACTTCAGGTAACGGAAGTGTAAAAAGTCCTTATGTCATAGAGGGATAAGAGGAAAGATCGATCTAGTGGTTGGATTGATCTTTTTTGTTTGTTCCTTTGATTTTGTGATAGAAAAATTTAAGGAGTAGGAGTACTAGGAGGATTAAAATGGGGATTTTTAGTTTTTTTACGAATTGATTGAGGATTACCCAATTGTTTCCAAGGGCATAACCCACATAAACAAAGGCAAAGGTCCAAGGGATGGATCCTAGGGTGGTGTAAAGTAAAAAGGGGAGAAAGGGTACTTTACTAATTCCCATGGGGAGGGAAATAAGGGTTCTTAGAATGGGAAAGTTTCTTCCTAAGAAGGCGGCTAGGGATCCGTATTTTTCAAACCAGCGATCACACTTTTCAATATCTTCTTCTTTCATAAAGAAAAACTTGCCATAGGTTCGGATAAATGGTCTTCCTCCAAAATAACCAAAGGCATAAATTAAAATGGCACAGAAGACACTACCGATTAGTCCGATGAAAAAAGTAGGCCAAAATTGAAAGATTCCTTGTCCTGCTAGTATTCCTCCTGTCGCTAGAATTAATTCACTTGGAATAATAATAATTACTGCTTCGAATACCATGCCAAGAAACATACCAAAATAACCAAAGTTCGTCATTAGTGAGGTAATATAATGATCCATTTGTATCACCTAATAAAGGATATGAAGAAAAGAGGAAACTATTCATGGACGAAGACTGTACTTTTTGTTATACTTAACATAGGTAAGGATTGTGATGGTGTTGGTTGGAGGATTGAGCGTATGAACGAACAAACGAAGCGAAAGAAAACAAAATTAGAAGTGTTTTCCCTTGTTTTAGGGTGGTTCTTTTTTCTCCTTGCAGTAGTAGGGATTGTTTCTGATCTTGGGCGTTTGCTGGATTGGAATCGGCGAAAAGAAAATTACAGATTAGAGTATGCAGACCTAAGTTCTGGCAATTTGAGTTATGAGTTTGAAGGAAAAAGAGTTTTGGTAGAAAGTATTACGGATTTAAAGGGGAATTCTCTTGATTTGAATATGGATGATGGGGAAACGGTTGCTTTATATTGTAGTAACGAAAATCCTTCTCATTGTGTCTATTTCAAGCAAAATTCAAGGGGTGTTTCTTCTTTGCTTTTCGATGTTTTTTTTCTTATTCTTGGTTTGAGTTGCATTTTTTATCGCCCTAAGAAAAAGAATAATCAATTTACGGTTCTTTCTATTGTTTTTTCCGTCACTTTGATTTTGGGGATCGTTGTTCTTCTTTATCAAGGGAAGCGGTGGTTAACCTATTTAGAATATAAACAGCAAGAAAATAAAGTAGAGGCGGTTATTTATTCGGAACTTTATCATAGGCCAAAGTATTCTAATGACAATGTCTATGGTTCTAGTATTCGCAGGTATCATTGTGCTCCCATCGCTTCTTATTCTGTAAATGGAAAAGAATATCGTTATATTCATCCGATTTTTCTTGATGTTGAGTTTTCTCAGATCAGGGGGGAGAAGATTACTCTTTATTATGATAAGAAGGATCCGAGTAAGGCAATATGGCTTGATCGTTATGGGAACTTTATGATCGTGGCTGGTTTGGTGCTTGTTCTTTTCTCTCTTCTTTTCCTTTTCTTAATTAGAAGGGCGCAAAGAAAGAGAAAACAGATAGAGGAAGTAGGGAAAGGATAGAAAAAATGAAGAAAGGTTGGATTCTATTTTTGGTAGGGATCGCTTTTGTTTCTTCTGGTCTTTTTCTACTTTATCAAGATGAGGAAGCCTTAAAACAAGAAAAAAGAAGACAAGAAGTGGCTCTAGAAGAGAAAAGACAAGCGATCAAAGAAAGTTATGGCTTTAAAGTAAAGACGATCAAAGAAAGTAGTCTTTATCAAAAAGAGGGAGAAGAATATCAAAAAATAGGTACCGTAGGAGAGGGTGTGTCTTTTTCTTTAGAAGATTTGGTGGATGATTCTGGTTATTTTCAAATCAAAGATACTCCTTATTATTTCTATTATGAAGAGGTTCGTCCTAGTGAGGAGATAGAAGAAGAAAAACGTTATTTGAATTATATTCCTTTTTCTCTTCTAATTCATACAAAGAAAGGAGCTTCTTATTATCAAGAGGATGGAACCTTTCTTTTTACGCTTCTTTCCGGGATCAAAGCTAGAGTAATTGAGCAGGATGATGATTTTTATTTCTTTTCTTATTTTGATAGGCTTGTTAAAGTAGCGAAGAATGAGGTGGAAGAGGTGGAAGAAGTGGAAGGAGAGGATCCGATTGCGTTAAGCATTCCTGTTTTAAATTATCATTTTATTTATCTTGATGGGGATACTTCGTGTCAAGAGAGTATTTGTCATAGTGAAGAACAAATTCGCAGTCATTTTTCTTATTTGAAAGATATAGGGGCTTTTACGATTACTACCAAGGAATTAGAAAAATTTATCAAAGGCCAAATTCAACTGCCTCAACCTTCTGTTTTAATTACCATTGATGATGGGGCAAGAGCCGAAAATTTCCTTCCTTTTTTAGAAGAATATGGACTCCATGCTACGTTATTTTTAGTTACTTCGTGGTATCCAAAGGACATGTTCGCTTCCCCTTATTTGGAGCTTGCCAGTCATACCCATAATCTTCATACCGTAGGTGTTTGTCCTGGTGGGCAGGGCAGTGAGATTCGTTGTTTAGGGGAAGAAGAGATTCAAGAGGATTTAAAATTAAGTCGAGAAACTTTAGAAAATACCACGGCTTTTTGCTATCCTTTCTATGAATATAATGATTATGCAATCGCCCAGGTGAAAAAAGCGGGTTTTACTATTGGTTTTATTGGAGGAAGTAGTAATGTGACAACTTCTACAAACCCATATCTTATTCCAAGATATCCTATTCAAAGTACTACCGGTATTTCTTTTTTAGAAAATCTTTTCAAAGAATAAAAATAATGATATATTATTTACAAGATAGGGGTGTAATAGAATGAAAATAACGCTTTATTTAAAAGATAAAATTATAGTGTTTAAATTACCAAAAGAAATTTCAGGAAGTTTCTCTTTTGATGTTGATAAAGAAGAAGAAAGTAAACTAATTAATGTAGAGGCAAGGGAAAATGGTTGGGTATTATATGAAACAAAGGATGTTAAAGTTTTTGCAGATAATACTTTTGTAAAAGAAGTGCCTTTAATTTCCAATCATTTTTATATTTTACAGCGAGATCAAAAGAATTATTTGATCCATGCTAGCGAGCTTGGTAAGTCCTCTTTTGTCCCTTATCGCTATCAAAAAGATTTAAATCTAGCAATTGGTTTTAAGGATGCAGCCCTTTCTTTTGCTTGTCCCTATTTGAATTTTTCCCTTAAAATATCTTATAAAAATGGAAGATTGACTTTAGAAAAGCCAGAAAATGCTCTCGTTTATATCAATAAGCATAGTATTTTTGCTTCTTTCTATTTTCTTTCGAATGGAGATGAACTAGAGATCTTTGGCCTTCGCCTAATCTTTTTAACTAATTTGGTATTAATTGAAAGCCGTTGTGATGTTACATTAAATAGTGAAATGGCTCATCTTCAAAAAGACAAATTTCCTCCTCTTGAAAAAAGCGAAAACTTAGAAGTTAAAGATGTTGATCTATATAACCCTGATGACTACTTTTCCAAATCTCCTAGAATTAGACGTTTGATTGAAACTAAAAAAATAAAACTAAGTAATCCCCCAAGAGATGCTGATGCTAATCAATTACCATTAATCTTAGTGATCGGCCCTATGTTTACGATGGGTATGGTATCTTTCATCATGTTGTTGAATACCGTAATACGAATTACCAATAAAGAAACCACTTTAGCAGATTCTTGGCCTCAATTAGTGATAAGTGGTTCTATGATGATATCCATGCTTCTTTGGCCTCTTATAACCCAACTTTACAACAAACGGATGCGAAAAAAGAAACAGCAAGAAACGATTGAAAAATATACGGCCTATTTGGAAGAAAAAAAGGATGAATTAAGACAAGAGAAAAATTTACAACGAGAAATTTTAATGGAAAATTTGATCCCTGTATCCGAATGCTTGCAGATAATTAAATCAAGAGGAGTTAATTTTTGGGATAAAAGAATGGATCAAAGCGACTTTTTAACCGCTCGTCTTGGCGTGGGCAATGAACTTCTTGATGTAGAGATCGAATATCCTGATGAAGACTTTACCGTTGAAGAAAATGAATTAAGAAAAAAAGCCGATGCTCTAGTAGCAGAGTTCAAGTATATTGAAAACGTTCCAATTGGTTATTCTTTTTACGAAAACAAAGCGACGGCAATTATGGGCATTACCCATAAAATCCATTATTTTCTAGAAAACATCTTATTGCAACTTATGACCTTTTATAGTTATGAGGATTTAAAAATCGTTTTATTTACCAAAGAAGAAAACCAAGATCAATGGGCTTATTTAAGATATTTAAATCATACTTTCTCAAATGCCAAGGATTTTCGCTTTTTTGCTAGCAATCAAGAAGATGCAAAAATAGTAACTGAATATTTAAACAATGAATTTAATCAAAGAATAAATCTTGTAGGGAAAGTAAATAGTTTTGCTCCTTATTATTTGATTGTGGTAGAAGATTATGATATGATCAAACATTATGATTTAATTAAAAACATTACGGAAACGGATGATAATGTTGGTTTTAGTGTTATTTTCTTGGAAAATCATTTGAATAAACTTCCTAGCAAATGTAATAATTTTATTACCATTAATGAAACAAATTCTGGTATCATGAAAAATTCTTATGAAAAACAGGAAACCTTATCTTTTGTAGATGAGATCAATTACAATATTAATATGATGCAAGTGGTAAAGATATTATCAAATATTCCAATTGAATTTTCCGAAGGAGTACATAATTTACCAGATAGTATTAGTTTTTTAGAAATGGAAAAAGTAGGGAAAGTAGAACAGTTAAATATTTTAAACAGGTGGAATTCAAATGATTCTACTACGAGTCTTAAAGCGGAAGTAGGAGTCGATCAAGAAGGAGAGCTAATGTATTTGGATTTGCATGAAAAGTATCATGGCCCACATGGCTTGATCGCTGGTATGACAGGTTCTGGAAAATCAGAATTTATTATCACTTATATTCTTTCCATGGCGATTAATTATAGTCCTGATGATGTTGCTTTTATTTTGATTGATTACAAAGGTGGTGGACTTGCTTTTGCCTTTGAAAACAAAACAACAGGAGTTATTCTTCCTCATTTAGCGGGAACGATCACCAATTTGGATAAAGCGGAAATGAATCGAACTTTAGTTAGTATTGATAGCGAGATTAAAAGACGACAACAGCTTTTTAATTCGGCAAGAGATGCGTTAGGGGAAAGTACAATGGATATTTATAAATATCAAAGATTCTTTAAAGAAGGAAGATTAGAAGCACCAGTTCCTCACCTTTTTATTATCTGTGATGAGTTTGCCGAATTAAAAACACAGCAGCCAGACTTTATGGACAATTTAATAAGTGTAGCGCGCATTGGACGTAGTCTTGGAGTGCATTTAATTCTTGCTACTCAAAAACCAAGTGGTGTTGTAAACGATCAAATTTGGTCTAATACGAAATTTCGTGTTTGTCTTAAAGTACAAGATGAATCCGATAGCAAAGAAATGTTAAAACGAAACGATGCTGCAATGTTAAAGCAAGTCGGAAGATTTTATTTACAAGTGGGGTATGATGAATATTTTGCTCTAGGGCAATCTGCCTGGTGTGGAGCGAAGTATTATCCTTCAGAAAAAATCGTTAAGCAAGTAGATAAAAGTGTAAATTTTATTAATGATTATGGTAACTTTATCAAAAGCATTCAAGCAAATAATGGCATAAAGATTCAAGCTCAGGGAGAACAATTAGCAGCCATATTAAATTCCGTCATTGAAATTGCCAAGAAAGGGAATAAAAAAGCTAGAAAATTATGGCTTGATAATATTCCGAGTATCATTTTAGCAACGGATCTAGAGAAAAAATACCAGATAGAATATACTTCTTCGATAAAGGCTTTAATTGGAGAATATGATGCTCCAGAAAAACAAGCTCAAGGCCTCGTAGAATATTCTTTAATAGAGGATGGAAATGCTCTTGTTTATGGAAACGATGGAACAGAGCGGGAAATGTTTTTAACTATTTTCCTCTATACTCTAACGAAAAATTATTCTTCTTCTCAAGTCCAGTTTTATATGATCGATTATGGTTCAGAATCCCTTCGGCGTTTTCTTGCATTACCTCATGTAGGAGGAATGGTTTTTTCAGGAGAAGAAGAAAAATATAACAACTTATTAAAAATGTTACGAGAAGAAATTGAATCAAGAAAAAAATTATTTGTAGATTATGGTGGAGAATATCGGCAATATATGAAAACCGGCCAAGAGTCTTTACCTTTAAAAGTAGTAATTTTAAATAATTATGATTCTATTTATGAAAATATCCCCACCTTATACGAAGAGTTGCCCGATTTAATTCGTGATTCTGAACGTTATGGAATCATCTTTGTCATAACGGCCAATGCAATTAATTCCGTTCATTCCAAGATTTCTTCCAATTGTCATAAAGTTTTCGCTTATAAATTAAAAGATTTTGGTGATTATATGGCCATCTTTGGAAAAAAACCAAGATCAGCTCCTCCCGAAAAGCTTGGCCGAGGCCTTGTGGAAACAGATGGTATCCATGAATTTCAAACAGCTCAAATCATAAAAGAAACCGAAACGCTTTCCTTAAATGATTATTTAATGGACTTTATCAAAGAACAACGGCAAAAAAATACGATCAAAGCGAAAAGAATTCCGACTTTACCCGAACATATTCAACTACAAGATGTCCAAGAGGAAATTGATAATATGCATAGTGTTCCCGTAGGAATTAGTAAAAAAGATTTAGAGCTTTTAGAGATGGATTTTCTTGCTAACATTGGAAATATTATTTCATCGAACAAATTAGTAAATACCGAAAACTTTGTAAGAAGTTTATTAACAGTATTTTCTAAGACTCCAAATACTTTAGTAGTTTGTTTTGATCCCTTTCAAAAATTAATGTTAAGTCAAGATGAGTATCCGAATTATTATAACGATCATTTGGAAGAGGTTTTAGATAAGATGACCGAATATATTAATAATTTGATCGCTATCAACCAAACCTTTGAAGGCGCCATTATAATTTATGGCTTTCAACGTTTTATTACAAAGTTAAGTGACAAAAAGAAGTTGGAATCATTCATTAAAGCATTAAAAGATTATGAAAAAATAAGTTTAATTATAGTAGAGGAAGCATCTAAAATAAAGCAATTTGTTTTTGAACCTTGGTTTAATGGTACCTTTAGTGTCAATGATGGTATTTGGATTGGAAAAGGAATGGCGGATCAATCTTTATTCCATTTGACTACCGTAACAAGAGAAATGATGCAGGAATTAAAAAATGATATGGGTTACTTTATTAGCGAAAGTAGTGCTACTCTTTGTAAATGGATTGATTTTGTAACAAAGGATGAGGAGGAAAAAGATGAAGAATAAAGTTTTAATTAAATTGATCATCCCAACAATAGATGATTCCTTTGATGTTTTTATTCCGGTTAATGAACTTATTTGGAAAGTTAAGGTTCTAATGTTAAAAGCGGCATTCTCTTTAGAAGATGTAGAAATTAAAAATGAATTAAGTTATATTTTGATGAATCGAGATAGCGGCCGAATTTATCATAATAATGAAATTATAATTAATACCGATATTCGTAATGGAAGTGAACTCTTAGCTTTACCAAATAAGGAATAAAGAGGAGAAAAGAAGAAATAAAAAATAAAGGGCAAAATGCAAAGAAACTTATCCAAAAACATTTCGATAAGAAGTAATTGTTAAAATGTCTATTTTTTAGATAAAGCTAACGTACTCAATGCGTAGGCTCTAACTGAAATAGTATAGAAGATAAGCAAGAAAGGCGTGGCTTTATTCTTTTCTTAACTTTAAAAATAAAGCAGTAAAAAGCTGCAGGATAAAATCGTAATTACTAGAAAATAAAGGCATTTGCCTTTTTTTGCAGTTGTCTTATATAATAGAGAAAAGAAAAAGGGAGAAAAAGGAAATGGCAAAAAAAGGCGAAATTATTAGAACAATTAGGTAAGAATATAAAAAATATACAAATTAATAATGATAATTTTAATATTGAAGAAATAGATGTAGAAGTTTTAAAGGACATAAAAGAAAAACTTAGAGAAAATATTACTGATTATAGAGAAGATATAAGCTATCATCCACTTGAAAATAGTATTATGATAACTTTTTTAGGTTTAATGGCAAATTGCAATGAATGGACGGAAATAAGAGAATTTGCAATATTACACCATGAGTGGTTTAAATTATTTTTGGACTTAACATATGCTATTGCTTTAAAGAAACATAAATAAAAAACAAGTTTTTGATAAAAAGGTAAAAAGACCCCTTACCCCATATGAAAACACATGAGAATAAACTTGTTTATTATGTTCAACTGTGTAATATTGAATC